>WOUV01000159.1 GCA_009773045.1 Rhodospirillaceae bacterium
CATACAATCCAACAGCCAAACCATTCGTTTGGCGAAAGCGCGAAGTCAAAGGATCACAGCTTAGAGATACTATCGTTAATTTATGCAATTATACACTAGTTTCGCGTGGTGGGTCAATCTGGGACATCTCCATCTTTTGAAGAAGGATGCCACGGCCGCCCGCGCGGCCTATGAACGCGGGCTGTCGCTCATCATTCAGGAGGAAGCGTTTCAATCCGGTCCGATGGCCGATTTCGCGCTGCTGATCGAAAAAGGCTGGGAACCCCAGGCCGCCCGGCGGGAACGGGCCTGGATGGAACAAGCCTGGGCGAAGGTCCGGCCGTCGCGGGAACGCTGGGCCTCCTTGAACGCCGCCGGCGTTCAACAGTATGGGGCCGCCCGCCATGCCGAGGCGGAGACCGCGAACCAGGAAGCCCTGGAGCTTGCGGAAACAACGTTCAGCGCGGAACATTTCTATACCACCATCAGCCTTGGCAACCTCGCCGACGTGTACGTGAAACAGAACCGCCCCGCCGAGGCCGAGCCTCTGTACAAGCGTTCCCTGGCAATCAAGGAAAAGGTGTTGGGGCCGGAGCACCCTGACCTTGCGGCGGACATCAGACAACGGCTCATGCAACTTATCCCCCAGGAGCGTTGGGCGGAAGCCGAGCCGCTGTTGAAACAGATGCTGGCAATCTGGGAAAAACAGCATGGCCCGGACAGCATCGCCGTTGCGACAAGCGCCGGCGATCTCGGCCAACTTTATATGCGATGGAACAAGCCCGGGGAGGCGGAGCCTTGGCTGCTCAAGGCCCTCGCTCTTCAGGAAAAGAATCTTGGCGCCGATCATGCGAAGCTGCTGCCAACCCTTGAAAACCTGAAGGCCGTTTATGAGGCGGGCCAGCAAGAAGCCAAGGCGCGTGCGGTTGCCGCGCGCATCGCCACCCTCAAGGGGGCTGAAAAGCCACCTCAGCCCACGGCCGTTCCGCAAGACCCGGCTTTGGCGGAGGCACTGGCGCTCAATGATCAGGTGGTTGTGCTCTACAAGCAGGGACAATACGCCGAGGCCATATCATTGGCGCGGCGCTCCCTCGCGCTCCGGGAGAAGATCTTGGGTACGGAGCATCCCGATGTGGCCCAGAGCCTTAACAACCTGGCCGAGTTATACCGTGTCCAGGGTCTCTATCCGCAAGCCGAGCCGCTATCTAAGCGCTCCCTGGCGATCAAGGAGAAGACCCTGGGGCCGGAGCATCTCGGTGTGGCCATCAGCCTCAACAACCTGGCCGCGTTGTACCGTGCCCAGGGCTTTTATCCGCAAGCCGAGCCGCTGTATAAGCGATCCCTGGCGATCCGGGAGAAGGCCCTGGGGCCGGAGCATCCCGATGTGGCAGGAAGCCTCAACAACCTAGCCTTGTTGTACAATAATCAGAACCGCCAAGACGACGCCCTGACTCATATCCGCCGGGCCACGGCCATGCACCGGGCGCGGGCCGCCAGGGCAGGAGAGGATCGGGGCAAGGGAGCGCACACCGAATTGCGGCAACAGGAAGATTTGTTCCTCTTCCACGTTCCTCTTCCACGTTCGCCTTCTCGGCGCGATGGCGCCACGGCGCCCGCCCCACGAGGCCGCGGCCCTACACTCGGAAGCGTTCGAGGTGGCGCAGCTGGCGCGCGACAGCGACACGGCGAAGGCGGTGGCCGGCATGGCGGCGCGTTTCGCCGCCGGCAGTGACGCCCTGGCTCGGGTGGTACGGGAGCGGCAGGATGCCGAGAAGCACTGGCAGGCGCTCGATGCCAAACTCATCGTGGCGGTCGGCAAACCGCCAGGGGAGCGGAACACCGACGCCGAAACCCGCCTGCGTCAGGCACTGGCCGAGGAAGACGGGAAACTGAAAAGCCTGGACGCCCGCCTCACAAAAGACTTCCCCGCCTATGCCGAACTGGCCAACCCGCAACCGGTGCCGGTGGCCGCGGCGCAAGGGCTGCTGGGACCCGACGAAGCTCTGCTCGCCCCCTCACCGTTGCCGAGAAGCAAACGACCGTGTTGGCCTTGCGCCGTGACCGGCTGGCGGTGGTTCCGGTCCCGGTGGAACGGGAAATCCTCCGCGGCTTCGTTGAGGCCCTCCGCTTCGCCATGGCGGAAGATGCCAACGGGAAACTCCCGCCCTTCCCGGCCCATGCCGCCCATGAACTTCACCAGACCCTGCTGGCCCCGGTGGCCGAGGCGTTGAGGGGCGCGAAGACCGTGTTTCTTGTCCCCGACGGGCCGTTGCAGAGCCTGCCCTTCGCCCTCCTCCTCGACCGCGCCGCCGCCGGCGGCGATGATGGCGGGGGCGGCGTTGAAGGACCTGCCCTGGCTGGCGCGAAGCACCGGCTTCGTCACCCTGCCGGCAGTGTCGTCGTTGCGGGCGCTACGCCGGTTCGCCGGTACCTCCGTTGCGCCGGAGCCGTTCATCGGCATCGGCGATCCCCTGATCGGCCGGCATCCACGGTTGACCGGCGAGCAGCCCAAGCCCCAGAGCCGCGCCGTGGCCCTTGCCGCGCGCCGCGGCTTCGATCCCGCGGCGGCCCGCCGCCAACCGGGGGTTCTTCGGCGACACGCAGGCCCTGAAACGCTAGCCGGCCCTGCCGGAAACCGCCGACGAACTCGCCCGCCTCGCCCGCACCCTGGGAGCGCCGGTGGAAACAAGCCTGATCCTGCGCGAGCGGGCCAGCGAGCCGCTGGTCAAGCACACGGTCCCGCTGGGGCATTATCAGGTGGTGGCCTTTGCCACCCATGGCCTGATGGCGGGTGAGATTCCCGGCTTTGCCGAGCCGGCTCTGCTGCTCACCCCCCCCGATCAGGCAAACCCCGACAACGACGGCCTGCTGGCGGCGAGCGAGATCGCACAATTGAAACTGAACGCCGAGTGGGTGATTCTGTCGGCCTGCAACACTGCTGCCGCCGACGGCACCCCAGGGGCGGAGGGTCTGTCGGGCTTGGCCAAAGCGTTCTTTTATGCCGGCAGCCGTGCCCTCCTGGTCTCCCACTGGCCGGTCGCCTCCGACACCACGGTCACCCTCACCACCCACATGTTCAACGAGGCCAAGGCCAACCCCACGATTGGCCGGGCGGAAGCCCACCGCCGCGCCATGCTCGCCCTGATCAACGACCCCAACACCACCCACCCCTCCTACTGGGCGCCCTTCGTGGTGGTGGGCGAAGGGGGGACATACCGGCCACAACCGATTCCGTGACATGAAAGGCGGGACAGGAGTTTATCCAGGGTGCCTGCTGTGGTGGAAGGGAGGCGAAGACAACACCCTTTGGAGAAAGAGGTCCGCCCGATCCCTGTCGTTCGTCGGACGATTGGACTCAAGCCTCCCGCCGCCGGCGAGGCCGCCTGAGGCGCGTATCAACGCCAATGGGAGGGCCGCATCATGAACGCCAAGACCAACACCACCCCTTGCCCGCGCCCGTTCCCCCGCCACCGGACCGGGCGCCTCCCCAAGCGCGCGCCACCAAAGAAAGCGGTGGAGCGTGTGGTCGATGGAACGTCCCGTCGCCCTCACGATCGTCCCGTGTCAGCGTCCGCCAACGCTTGGCTGCACCAGGGTGACGAATGCGGTGATGCCGCCGGTGCCGGAAGGGTCACTGCATCATCAGCCGGATAGCCACGGTCACCGCTCCGGCGGCCATGGTGAAGAACGCCGCCAACACTCCCCCCAGCTTGAGGACCAAGCGCAATTCCATGGCCTTCATGTCGGCCTTGGATTCCGCCCGCACGGCGTCAACCTTGGACTCCAGGCGATCGATCCTGGCTTCCAGGCGATGTTCCGAATTCGCGCAAGTCGGCTTTGGTGGACGCTTCCAGACGTTCGATATCGGCTTTGGTTTCCGCCCGTGCGGCGGCAAGATCGGCCTTAGTGGCTGAGGCCAGACGCTCGATATCGGCCTTGGTGGCGAGTTCGGCGACCGCCATGGCTTCGGCCATGTCGGCGGCCTGCTTGTGCTCAAAGCCCGCGGCTTCCAGCCTGCGGGCTAGTTTCAACGTGTCGAAGGCAACGGCGGTGGCCATGGGAGAAGGCTCCTTGTTCCTTGCGGCAAACATGGGCCGGGCGGTGCGCGGAGTCAACAAGAATGCCGCCCCCCGACCTGGTTGGTGCTGAAGATCCCGTCCGAACCGCCAAGCGGAGCATCTGTCACAGTCGCAAACCCGTCGGAGCGGAAGGGGGGGGCAGGGTTGTAATCCTCTCGTGCCTTACTGCCTTACCGTGTCTCCATGCCACGATGACCCGCGTGGGATTGGATCTTGGCACGGGGAGTCAGAAGAATTTTGGACAAAGCCAGCCCCTGTCCCCGCCCTTGGTGACAAAGGTGCGATTCGCACCTCTCGGCCTTGCCTTCCAGAGGGTCCCTTTTGAGATCGACGATCACGGCGCCTGTCGCCACGGTTTCGGGGCCGTTCGTCTCCCGTTGCCCACCGCCGTTCACCCTTATCAAGCCGATTTTTGTGGGTTTGCCTGCGGATCGAACCCTCTGGCACATCCATAACACATTAAGAGGAAACGATAAATCAAGCATTGCTGGCGGAGGGGGAGGGATTTGAACCCTCGGAGGCTTTTGAAGCCTCGCACGTTTTCAAGACGTGTGCCTTAAACCACTCGACCACCCCTCCTGTTCGGCTGAACGGTAGAACTTTTGAGTCAGACGTCGAGTTTTTTGATCATACAAAGTTTTTGCAGACTTTGC
>WOUV01000160.1 GCA_009773045.1 Rhodospirillaceae bacterium
ATTCACACGGCATCGGGGACTCGTTTTCCGTCTGGGGTGCGAAAGACCGGTGTTCTTTTTTCCCGGAAGGCTTCAACGCCTTCCCGTGATTCCGCCGTCTGGTAAAACAGGGAAACCGCCTGCAAGCCCAGGGCGCCAATGCCGCGGATATGCTCTGAATCAGCATTGAACGAACGTTTGGCGATGGCAAGGGCGGTGGGGCTTTTAGCGAGAATCTCTGCGCACCAACGGTCGATTTCGGCATCGAGTTGGTCATGGGGCACCACGGCGTTGCACAATCCCATGGCGAGCGCTTCATGGGCCGAATAGCGTCGGCACAGATACCACATCTCCCGCGCCTTTTTCTCGCCCACCACCCGGGTCAGGAAAGCGGTGCCCCATCCGGGGTCCACCGACCCCACCTTGGGGCCGACCTGCCCGAACACCGCCCGGTCGGAGGCAAGCGTCAGATCGCACAGAAGCGCGAGCACGTTGCCCCCGCCAATGGCATAGCCCTGAACACGGGCGATCACCGGCTTTGGCACATCACGGATGACGCTGTGCAGTTCTTCAAGCGGAATGCCGATGGTACCGCGACCGTCGTACTGTCCCTCGTGGGCGGATTGGTCGCCGCCGGTGCAAAAAGCCGTGTCGCCGGCCCCGGCCAGGACGATCACGCCGATGCTTTGATCCCACCCGGCCGTCATGAAGGCATGGATCATTTCCTCTGTGGTTCGGCCCCGGAAGGCGTTGTATTTCTCTGGCCGGTTGAGGGTGATGCGGGCAATGCCGTTGGCGGCTTTGTAAAGGATGTCTTCGTAAGATCCCATGGGCTTTTGCAAGACCGCGTGCGGGGGGAAGGAAGGACACCGCACGCCTGATTTTGCCTCTGCACCATCTTGGTGTGTCGGTGCTACGGGCGGAATGGCCGCCGGGGTGTTCTGACCGCTCATGCCAAGTTCCAGACTCGTGCCCATGGACATCCACTCATGTTCATCACCCCACTGGTTCATCACTCCACTGGTCTGCCCATCTGCCGGTCCACACCCGGAATACCAATGGGCGCGCGGAACCAGATTGGAACCGATCCACTGTGACACGATCTACTGTGACACAGTGTGTGCACGATGACAAGGCATACGCCATTTCCTACTTTTTCCTGGGTTGCCACGGTTCGCGGGCAAGAGACCCGCACTCCCGGCAAATCCGTGACAAAATGGCAAAAAAGGGCGTCCCCATGAAAAGGGTTCTCCTGCCGCGTGTCTGAAGGTGTTTGAGGGTGTACACTGCACGCCATCGCCCAACCGTTCGAGTTCCCCCCGTGTCCGAGCCTGACCTGTTTCCCACCGATACCCCCCGCGCTGGCCGTCCCCTTGCCGATCGCCTGCGTCCCCGAACCCTCGCCGACGTGGTGGGGCAAGAGCACCTGACCGGCGCAGAAGGTCCGCTGGGCCGGATGGTTGAACGCGGGCATCTGGCGTCCATGATTCTGTGGGGACCGCCGGGATGCGGCAAAACCACCCTGGCCCGCCTGCTAGCCGAGGGATCTTCCGTTCATTTCGAGGCCCTGTCGGCGGTGTTCTCGGGCGTTGCGGATTTGCGCAAGGTGTTCGATGCCGCCCGCAAGCGTCGCGCTGATGGCCAGGTGACCGTGCTGTTCGTCGATGAAATCCACCGTTTCAATCGCGCGCAGCAGGATGGTTTCCTGCCCCATGTCGAGGACGGCACGGTGATTCTGGTGGGCGCCACCACCGAGAATCCCTCGTTCGAGCTGAATGCCGCCCTGTTGTCGCGCTGCCAGGTGCTGGTCCTGTACCGCCTGAACGAGCCGGCGTTGGAAGAATTGTTGCGCCGGGCCGAGGCGCGCGCGGGCCGGCCCCTGCCGCTGACGGACGAGGGGCGCCTGGCCTGCAAGGGCATGGCCGATGGCGATGGCCGCTTCCTGCTCAATCTGGCGGAAGCGCTGCTTGCCCTTCCCCCGGACCAGCCGTCCCTTGACGCGCATGGTCTTGCGCAGGTGGTCCAGCGGCGCGCCCCCGTTTATGACAAGGACCGCGAAGGCCACTACAGCCTGATTTCTGCCCTGCACAAGTCCTTGCGCGGCTCCGACAGCGATGCCGCCCTGTACTGGATGGCACGCATGCTGGAAGGGGGGGAAGATCCGCGCTTCCTTTTGCGCCGGCTCGCCCGGTTCGCGGTCGAGGACGTGGGGCTTGCCGATCCCCAAGCGGTGGTGCAGGCTCAGGCCGCGTGGGACATTTATGAACGTCTTGGCAGTCCTGAAGGAGAACTCGCCATCGCCCAGCTGGTGCTTTACCTTGGCACGGCGCCCAAGTCCAACGCGGTTTATGGCGCGTTCAAGGCGGCTCGGCACGCAGCGCGGGAAACTGGTTCCGCCCCGCCGCCCCGGCATATCCTGAATGCTCCCACCACCGTGATGAAAAACCTTGGCTACGGCGCCGGATACCTGTACGATCATGATGCACCACAGGCCTTTTCCGGCCAGAATTATTTTCCCGATGGCATGGCGCGGCGCGCATTCTATACTCCCCCCGAACACTCCCCCCGAACGCGGGTTCGAGCGCGAGATCAATAAACGTCTGGCCTATTGGGAAAAGTTGCGCCACAAACGACAAACCGGAAACGAAGAGCCGTGATGACAACGATCCTGGCGCCGAAGATTCTTCTGGCCGTGGCCGGCGGCGGCGCGCTGGGGGCGATGGCCCGGTATGTGACCATGAGCCTGATGGGCCATTTCGCGGGAGCCGCGTTCCCGTGGGGGACTTTGTTCGTCAATGTCACGGGGTCGTTTCTGATGGGCGCGCTGGTGGAGTTTGGTGTCACCCGGTGGGCGATGACGCCCGAAACGCGGGCCTTTCTGGTGGTTGGCGTGTTGGGGGGGTTCACGACCTTTTCGACCTTCACCCTGGACATCGTGACGTTGATGGAACGTCACGTTTCCTTCGGCGCCTTTTTATATGTCCTTTTGTCGGTGACCCTGGGGCTAGCGGCGTTTTTTGCCGCCCTGGTGGTGGTCCGCTTTTTGTGGCCGGCGCCGGGGGTATCATGACCACTGTGCAGAGTGTCACGGTCACGATGGAGGACTCCGGCCTGCGGCTCGACCGGTGGTTCCGTCGGCACCATCCCGCGTTGAAGCATGGCCGGCTGGAAAAACTTCTGCGCACCGGAGAGGTGCGCGTGGACGGGCGGCGGGCGAGCGCCGGTTTGCGGCTGGAAGCGGGGCAGATGGTCCGGGTGCCGCCGGGTGTCATTCTGTCCGCAGGGTCCGCGGACGAAACGGGAATGGATGGCAAAAGCGTTCCCGATGCGCGGGAAACCGCCGCGTTGCGTGCCCGGGTGTTGTATCGGGATGAACACCTGCTGGTCCTCGACAAGCCGGCGGGTTTGCCCGTGCAGGGGGGGTCCGGCACGGTGCGTCATCTTGATGCGATGCTGGATGCCTTGCGGTTTGAAGCGCCTGAACGTCCCCGGCTGGTGCATCGGCTGGACAAGGATACCAGCGGCGTGCTGCTGCTGGCCCGCACGGCGGCGGCGGCGGCGACCCTGGCCGGAGCGTTCCGGTCGCGCACGGTCCGCAAAACCTATTGGGCCGTGGTGACCGGTGTGCCGGAACCGGCGACGGGCCGCCTGTCGATTCCGCTCGCCAAGGGGCCGAGCCGACAGGGCGAGCGGGTCATGGCGGATGCGGACGACGGAAAGGAAGCCGTCACCGACTACCGGGTCATGGGTCAGGCCGGCCAGCGGGTTGCCTGGTTGGAACTGGAACCCCGCACCGGCCGCACGCATCAGCTTCGCGCCCACTGCGCCCTGCTGGGCACACCCGTTCTGGGGGATGGCAAATACGGTGGCGCGGCGGCCTTTCTGCCGGGGGGGGAGATCGCGCGCCAGCTGCACCTGCATGCGCGCACCCTTGTTCTGCCCACCACCAAGGGGGGGGGGCGCTGCTTTACTGCACCCTTGCCGTCGCACATGGCGGCGACATTCGCGTTTTTTGGATTTTATGTTGCGTAAAAATTGCGTGTCCCTGGAGCGAACGAAGAAATCATGATGAACCTCCTGAACTTCCTTGGCGGTGGGATCCGAAAAACGGCAGGGCCGGGGGAAGGAACCGCTTCAACCACGGAACTCGCCAAGTTCCAGGCCATGGCCGAAAGCTGGTGGGACCCGGAGGGTCCGTTCAAGCCGCTGCACCGGTTCAATCCGGTCCGCATCCGTTATATCCGTGACCACCTGGCCGCGCATTTCGGCCGCGATGTGACGGCGGCCCGACCGTTCGCCGGCCTTTCCCTGCTGGATATCGGTTGCGGCGGCGGGCTGTTGGCAGAACCCATGGCCCGCCTGGGCTTTGCCGTCACCGGAATCGATGCCCTCGATAAAAATGTGCGGGTGGCAACGCTTCATGCCGCAGGGGCCGGACTTGCCGTCACCTACCGTCAGGCAACCGTCGAGCGCCTGGCCGAGGAAAGCGTCGTGTTCGATGCGGTCCTGAACATGGAAGTGGTGGAACACGTGGCCGATCAGACGCTGTTTCTGGCAACGGCGGCGGACCTGGTGGCGCCCAAAGGCGCGATGGTGGTGGCAACCCTGAACCGCACGGCGCAATCGTTCCTGCTGGCCAAGATCGGCGCCGAGTATATCCTGCGTTGGTTGCCGGCCGGCACCCATGACTGGCGGCACTTCGTGCGCCCCTCGGAACTGGCGATGACCCTGCGGTCAATTATTTGATGACGGTGCGGCGGGAGTGATCGTTCTTCTCCCCGGGGTCAAGGACATGTTACAAAAGGGACCTTCAGCGCCGTCACGGTCGATTTCGACAAGAAAACGGCCAGCGTGACGCCGACATGGCGCGGCCGGAGACGCTGACCCAGGGGCGACCACGAAGGAAGGTGAGGTATCCGTGCACACGTGAGGCCGTCATGATCCCTGTCATTCTTGAATCCGTGCTCACCTGTCCGCACTGTGGTTTCGAGAGGCAGGAAACCATGCCGCCTGCCAGTTCTACTATGAGTATAGCAACTGCAAGACGCTGTTGCGCCCAAAGAGGGGTGACTGTTGCGTGTTCTGCTCGTTCGGCTCGGTGCCATGCCCGCCGATCCAGCAGCAACGCGGATGCTGCGGGTAGGCTTCTTGGCGAAACAGGCAGGCCGCGGTGGCACAGCCACCTGCCTGCCTCATGCTGGGCGGGTCACTGCACCCCAGTGATGACATAGTCCGTGTCTGCCTGGACGAACTCGAAGTCGACGGTTTTGCCAACGCCAAGTTTGTCGAGCAACATTTTGTCCTTGACCTT
>WOUV01000161.1 GCA_009773045.1 Rhodospirillaceae bacterium
GTCACATCCCAATGATCGGTGGCGCTCGTTTTGGTGTTGCTGTTCGTGCCCAATGTGCTTGGATTCGGCGCATACGTCAGACCAAGCTGGAAACCGGCAACCTGGGGACTGATGTATCCCACCATCGGCACCTGGTTGGCGAGCGGCTCGAACGACGTCCGATGGTCCCGTGCCCCTGATGTCCCTGACATAAGGTCGCTGATCACGCTCCCTCCTAGGGGTACAGAGAAGCCAAATACGTTTGCTGTTCGCTTTTTGGTCCATGTGAGATCGACATCACCTGTCCCGATGCCGTAGTCGACCGGCTGGTTGTGCAGGCTTTTATTGATCGAGTCTTTGGCCCCGGCGTAGACCTTGCCGAAGGCACCGCCCAGGGCTACCCACTGCTCATCGAGTCCGACACTGCCGTTGTTGGTCGGCCCCGTATCGTTATTATACACGTTGAGATGGACGGACGCTTCGGCCTCGATACCGTTGTCAAGGAGTGTTTTCTCCTTGAAGTCGATCTCATTGTCGGTATTAATACCGAAGCTGTTAAAGCTCTGGTCGGCATCCTTTTCATGGTTCACGACGCCAAACCATTGTTGCAGGGTGCCGCCGATGGTCAGCTTCAGCGGTTCCGCGGCCTGGAGGCCGCCGCTCAGTAGTCCAGCGGTTACTAATACGGTTGTGCCATAAAGAAGTTTCTTCATAATTATGAACGCTTTCACTCATTCATAGCCCGCACCAATAGTGCAACAGCTGTTCAATACCCAGTGTTTTCCCCCCTCTCACTTCGAAAGTGTTAAGAAATCACCCCTGATGTTGAAAGGGGGGGTCAATTGTATTTTTTGAGCCATACACCGCCGTGTGCGGCGGCGTGCAAAAGATGCCGGTTTTGGGGGGATCGGCGTCCGAAACGAGGCCCCCCCTGATGTGGCAGACGTTCACCGTCGGTTGGACAACGCGGGTGGGCATGGGGGGATGGTGACGGTGGAGCTGATGGGGTGCGTGCATCGGGATCCCGCGCGCGGGAAGAGCGATCGTAGGATTGCACGTCGGAGTTCAGATTCTCCGCCACAGACACGGGTTTTCAGCAAGGCCCTATTCGGTTGGTGCCAACGGAGAAAAGAACCTGCGCCGCCGCCCGCAGGCCAGAGGTGATCGCAGCCTCAAGGGTGGCAGGAAGATCGGGACAGGTCCAATCGCCGGCCAGAAACAGACCGGGCATGGGGGAAATCGGCACCAGTCGGTTCTCGCCATCTGGTGTGTAGGCGGGGGTGGCCCGTTTTTCCTTGATCACCCGCGAAAGGGGCACCGGGGCGGCGGGAAGCGCCAAAGCGGTCGCGCAATCGCTCCAGACTCGTTTGGCAATGGTGGCACTGTTTTGATCGGCCAGGATGTCGGCGGCGCTGACCGTCACCGAGAGCACATCACCCCGGGCGAACAGCCATTGCGCCAGTCCCCCCACCACGGCAAGGAATGCGCCTTGTCCCGGCAGCCGCACCGGACGGTCCAGCCGGTAATGCACATTGACGATCGCGCGAAAGGCCGCCGGCACCGGAAATCCCGGCCATAGAGCGGCCATGCTCCACGGCGGCAGCGCCAGAACAACGGCATCGCCCGGTTCGGTTTCCACCGTCAGGGACTCAAATTGCAGGCGCAGGGCGGAAGGAGCAGCCTTTGTGGCTTCCAGGGCACACAGCCGGCTTTTAAACCGAACCTGTCCCCCGGCGGCCGTGATGCGGGCCAGAGCTGGTTCGATCAGGGCCGGCCCCAAGCCCTCGCGGGCAAGATAGGGCCGGCAGGCCTGTTCGCCCTGCATCAGGCTGTCCCGGATCACTCGGGCGAACAACGCCGCTGAGGCTTCCTCCGGCGCCGTGTTGAGCGTTGCCTCGGTCAAGGGGCGCCACAACCGCTGCATCAGGGGACCTTCCAGGCAGTCGGCTACCGTGGCGCCTTTACGCCCCCACAACAGGCGCAAGATCTGAAGATAGTCCGCAAGCCGGCTACCGGCGACACGCCGCCCGGGATGCAACAGCCACCAGGGCAGCCTGCCCGTGTTGGGCCGCAAGATCCAGCGTTCCGCCGTGTTCAGATCCAGGAAGGGAAACGCAGCAGGCGCCACAACGGTAAAACGCTCACGACTCCCCAGGCGGTCGATATAGCGCAAGACCTGCGTATTGGCTCCGATGATCAGGTGCGTTCCAGTGTCGATGAACCGGTCGAGCCTGGGATCGTGGAAGCTGCGGCAACGCCCGCCTGCCTGCCCCGCCATTTCATACACGACCACCCGTCTGCCGGCTTCGGCCACCGTCAGCGCGCATGCAAGACCGGCGATACCCGCCCCAATCACATGCACCGTCATGCACACGCCTTCATCGGCGAAACGGTTGCTTTCAGGGACAGTCAGGCCGTGGGCTTCCTCGGTTCATAGGAATGCATCATCAGGGCGACGAAGCGTTGGTCCATGCTGGCAAGCCATGTCGACAGCCCACGAAGTTCACCCCGCATTTCGGCGAATGCCTCGGCCTGACGGCGCTGTTCGATTTGTATCATGGCGATGATCTTTTCTATCGTGGCGATGGACTCGGCCTGACGGTGCTGTTCGGTTTCTATCGTGGCGATGGACCCGGTCTGACGGCGCTGTTCGGTTTCTATCGCGGCAAACCGGTTTTCCATCCTTTGGCCAAGATCATGGATGGCCTGCAAGAGTTCGATCGTCGTTGGTTCGCTCATGGCCGTGGTCCTTCTCAACTGCGCCAGTGTTCGCAGCTTATTCCTTGTGACCCCATGGGTCAAGGCCAGGGCAATCGGGCGAAGGACACAGTTCCTGATGCGACGATGCCTGATGCGACGATGAACGTCCCTCACCCGATGGTCCTGGCGCCCGGTGGTCTTTCAGTTTAAAAATTCGCCCGCTCCACCGTGTGTTTGACCACCCTCGCAAAGCCGGCCGCACCATGCCATATGATCGGCATGGGCACGAAGCGTCCCAAACGCCCGCGCGCCCCGCACCAGCTGACTTTGCCCTTTCCCCCGTTATCCGTTTCAAGATAAGAATCCGTTCAGATGGTGTTTCGGGACCTCTTTCATACGATTGGCCATGCCCAAGCCCCTGTACCTGGACTTCGAACAACCGGTTGCCGAACTTGAAGGCAGGATCGAAGAGTTGCGGCACTTGAGCGGGGATGATCCGGGAGGCGTCACCGTTGCCGAGGAAGTGGCACGTTTGAAAACCAGGATGGAAAAGCAGATCCGGCTCATTTACGGGCGCCTTACGCCCTGGCAGCGGACACAGGTTGCCCGCCATCCAGAGCGTCCCCACTGCCTGAACTACATCAACGGGCTGATCGAGAACTTCACGCCCCTTGCCGGGGATCGTATCTTCGGGGAAGATACCGCCATTACTGGCGGCCTGGGACGGTTCCGCGGCCGGTCAGTGATGGTGTTGGGGCACGAGAAAGGCCACGACACCGAATCGCGCGTCCACCATGCTTTCGGCATGCCGCGGCCCGAGGGGTATCGCAAGGCGGAACGGTTGATGCGGCTTGCCGATCATTTCAAACTGCCCGTCATCACCCTGATCGATACCGCCGGCGCCTACCCGGATATCGAGGCTGAGGCCCGCGGTCAGGCCCGGGCGATTGCCTGTTGCCTTGAAACGTGTCTTGATCTTCGCGTTCCATTCATCAGCGTCATCATCGGCGAAGGCGGTTCGGGTGGCGCCCTGGCCCTTGCCGCGGCCAATACCGTTCTGATGCTGGAAAATGCTGTCTATTCGGTGATTTCCCCGGAAGGGTGTGCCGCGGCTTTGTGGCCGTCGGGGGGCCAGGTTCAGATGGCTGCCGAAGCGTTGCGGCTGACCGCGACGGATTTGCTCGCTTTGGGGGTCGTGGATGCGATCGTGCCCGAGCCGCTGGGGGGGGCGCATCGCACCCCGGCCGAGGCCATTGCCAATGTGGAAACCGCACTGAACAATGCCTTGCGTGAATTGACGACACTGGAAGGCGGCATCCTGCGGGCCCGACGCCGCGAGAAATTTTTGCGCATGGGCCGGGAGCCGTGGGAACCGTAGGGGACAGAACAGGCAGGAGAAGACGTTCCTGGAAAACGCTACCGCCGGCCTGGAAAACGCTGCCACCGGCCTGGAAGACGCTGCCGCCGGCAGCGGGATCAGGTAATGCCAAATCGCGATAAGGCCTCGGCCAGATCCTCGCCGAAAAATGGCCCTTTGCGCAGCAGGGCCGCCCGGGGCGGCAAGGCTTCCAGCAAAGGATGCCCCCACCCGTAACTCGTGAACAGGCAAAACGGAATCCGCCGTGTCTTGAGCATGGATGAAAAGGCGCGCGCCAGATCCACCCCGCTGACGTAGCCCAGTTCCATGGACGCAATGATCAAATCCGGCTTGGTCCGCAGGGTTTGTTCAAAGGCCTCGAACGGACTGCGGATGCTGGTGGAGCGCAAACCACATGCCGCCAGTTCCCGCTCGACGATGTGGCTCATGGCCCGTTCCGGCAGGATGCAAATGACTTCGATATTCCTGGGAATGACGACCTCGAAGTCGATTGCGAACGTTTTTTTGGGGGGCAGATCACGGACCAGTTTGGCCCCCCCCTCAAGGTCGCGCTCGTTGATTTCACCGTTGACAATGGCCGAGATTTTATCGGCGAATGTCTGGATATCCTCGATCTGCACCG
>WOUV01000162.1 GCA_009773045.1 Rhodospirillaceae bacterium
GCCGAATCCCTGTTCCGTCAGGCCCTTGAAAAGCGCACGAACACCCTTGGCCCTGAACACATGGACACGCTCCGCTCCACCCACGACCTTGGCGCCTTTTACCGCGAGCGGAAACGTTTCGATGAGGCGGCGGCGTTGCTGGAACGGGCGCTCATGCTCGATGAAAAAAGACTGGGGCCGCAGCATCCCTACACCTTCGAAACCCTGAATACCCTTGCCACCCTGAAGGAAGACCGGAACGATCGTGACGGGGCGGTCCGATTGCGGGAAATTATCTTCACACGGCGTTCGGCGTTTCTGGACCGGATGTTGTGGGTGACCGGGGAGAATGCCCGCGAGGGCTACATCCGGCTGCACACGCCCGAACTCCACGCCTATCTCGCGCTTCTGCCAAAGCTGCCGCCCGCCGTGGGCGGAGAAAAAGCGTTGCAGGTGAGTCTGGAGCGCAAAGGGCTGTTGTTGCGCATCGCCTCTGAAGTCCAGCAAGTGGTGCGGCTGGCACGCGATCCAGCCTTGAAACAGGTGTCGGATGATTTGACCCGGGCGCGCAAGGATCTGGCCGTCCTGACCCTTGCCGGACCAACGCCGGAAACCCAGGGGCGCCACCTTGACGTGATACACGAGATCGAGGAGCGCATCACCACCCTGGAAGGCACCCTGGACAGGCAAGCCACCGCTTCCGCGCCACCGCGCCGCGCCGCGCCGGTGACGTTATCGGATATCGCCGCAGCCCTGCAGGCCAAGGCCGTGCTGATCGACTTCTACAGCTATCGCGCGGACGGGGAACAAAAGCTTCTGGCCGCCGTGATGACGAAAAAGGGCAAAAAGCCTGTCTACACGCTCATCGCCTACGCCGATCTGGCCGGAATCGAAGCCGCCATCAAACAGTATCGCGACGGGATCCAGGACGAAGACATCGAGGAAGGAGACCTGCGCGCGGACGGCCAGGCCGCCTACACCCGGATCTTCGACCCCTTGCGCACAGTCATCGGTACGGCGAAGGAAGTCTACATCGTCCCCGACGGCCTGCTCAACATCACGCCGTTCAATGCCCTCATCACTGAAAAGGGGCACTATCTGATCGAGGATCGTGACCTGCACATCCTCAGTTCCGTGCGGGATCTGGTGGCAAGCGCCCTGCCGCCCGCGAAAGGCAGCTATCTGATCAACGCCGGCCCCAATTATGACCTCAGGAACACCGACGTCAAAACGGTGATCGAGACCCTGGAACGGCGGCGGTCGGTGGAATTGGAACAGAGATTGCGGGCCTTTTCCTCCGGCATGCGCGGCCTGAAGTTCAGCCCCTTGCCGGGCGCCGAAAAGGAAGGCCAACTGATCGTTGAGCGGATCAAGGAGAATAAGAAATCCTATAAAATCTACAGCACCGACGCGGCGGAGGAAGAAATCCTTAAAACCATCGCAACGCCGCCGGAAGTCCTGCACATCGCCACCCACGGTTTCTTCCTGAAAGCAGACGATTCGTTGCGCAAACGCCTGCTCAAGATGCAGCGCAGCTCTGAAATCCAGGTGCCGCCGCCCGGGGACAACCCCCTGTTGCGAGCAGGGCTTGCCTTTGCCGGCATCAATACTAATGCCCAATTCCTGGGCGAGATCGACACCGAAAACGACGGCGTGCTGACGGCCCTGGAAGTGCTTGGCCTGAACCTGGAAGGCACGAAGCTGGCCGTGCTGTCGGCGTGTGAAACGGGCCTTGGCGAAATCCACGAGGGCGAGGGAGTCTATGGCCTGCAGCGGGCGTTCCAGGAAGCCGGGGCGCGCTCGGTCATCAATTCGTTGTGGGAGGTGTGAGCGACGCCGGCACCCAGGCCCTGATGACGGCCCTGCATGGCCGGCTGGTCAAGGGGGTCCCGGTGCACAAGGCGTTGCGCGACTCTCAGCTTGAACTGCTCAAGGATCCGCAATGGAGCCAGCCCTACATCTGGTCGGCCTTCTTCATGGTGGAGCGGTGAGAACCGTGTTCGGCTAAAGTTTGAAAGTGGAGCAAGGGAGGCATGCGGTGTTCAATCCGACCCAGCTTGTGATCGATGCCTATGTGCAGAGATTGCAGGACAACTACCGGCTTATCTATGGCCACCCGGAACCCGCCTTTCCCGAGGTGTTGGGATTCGCCGGACGCATGGCGCTTGAAAATATCGCCAACAGCGATGCGCCCTATCACGATGTCAATCACACCATTCTGGTGACCGAGGTGGGGCAGGAAATCCTGAAGGGCAAACAGCTCAGCGAAGGCGGGGTCAGCGCACGGGATTGGTTGCATTTCGGTATTGCCCTGTTGTGCCATGACATTGGCTATGTGCGGGGGGTGTGTCGTGACGATCACGATGGGGAATACGTCATCAACGGCGAAGGAGTTACGGTTACCGTGCCGCGCGGCGCCACGGATGCGAGTCTCACCCCCCATCACGTCGCCCGGTAGAAACTGTTAGTCCATGATCGTTTAGGAAGAGTCCTGTTCCTTGATGCCACCGTTGTGGAACAGAACATTGAATTTACCCGCTTCCCTGTTCCGGCGGAAGAGGAATATTCCGTGTCCAACGCCTACCCTGCCCTGTTGCGCGCCGCCGATCTGATCGGCCAAATGGCCGATATCAATTATTTGCGCAAGATCGGAGGATTGTTCCGCGAATTTGAAGAAACAGGCGCCAACAAGAAGTTCAGTTATACTTGTGCCGCAGATCTGCGCACGTCGTATCCGGCGTTTTTCTGGAATGTTGTCAGCCCGCTGATCCATCCTGCCTTACGCTATTTGCGGGTGACGCAGGAAGGAAAGATGTGGATCAACAATCTTTATGCAAATGTTTTTATCGAAGAGCACAAAACCCCTGCGAGCGGCGCCGAAAGATAATAAAGAACATCTGCAAAAATCAGCACCATGGAAGTTTCAGGTGCCAGGGGAATTGCGCGCATTGCAATACTCTTGACTCGGAAAGCCAATCACTGTTTCTTAAGGGGAATGTCCGCTTTGTGAGAGGGCGGATCAATGTTTTGGCTGGGCGGCTGCACCCTGACGGATAAAAGGGCAGCGTCAGGCAATTTGCCATTATGGATAGAGGAAGCCATGGAACACAGGGTCAATAACACATCCACCGGACAGGAAATTCAACTCAAGGGGCGCTTTACCTTCTCTGATCACGAGAATTTCCGCAACGTTGTCCAGCTCATGGAGAATGGCGGCACGAAACGTTTCATCTTTGATCTTTCCGGTCTGGAATTTGTCGATTCGACTGGTCTTGGCATGTTTCTTATCGCCCGGGAAGCGGCGGAGCGTCACAAGCTTCAACTCGTCCTACGCGGCGCCCAGGGACAGGTCAAACGCATGCTGGATCTGGGGCGTTTCGATTCCTTGTTCATGATTCAAGATTGAACACCCGGAACCAAACTGTTGGTTGGAGTCGTGAATCCCCTCTTCGGAATCACCGTGTCGTCCGCCGCACTGCATCGCATCGCCGCCCACTTCAATGGAAGAGTCGTCGTTGCGGACAGGGATCCCCTTCCAGAGGCAGGCGGCGCTGTTGTGGTTGTGATGGACTCGGGCATGACGGGGGATTCCTTTGCCCGGCTGATGGAAAAACCATTCTGCGCCTGTCTCGAGGACGGAGAAGACGTGGCGGATGGACCGCGGCAGCGGGAGGGCTTTATTTCTGGCTTACAACAACGACCGCTTTCCAGATTCCTGCCGCGCATCATGTCTGCACGGCCCTGGAAGCCCGTGGCGGCCTGTCGGCGGAACGGCGGAGTGCAGTGGAAACGGCCCTACAGGAGGCGCTAGCCAACGCCCTGGTCCATGGCAACCTGGGTCTTGCCAGTGACATGCGGGATGATTTCCATCAGTATGAACACTTCTGCACCCTTCTGAAGACCCGTTTGCAGGCCTGCGAAGGCCGGCGGCGGGTGGAAATCGCCGCAACGTGGAAAGACGGCTGGCTGGAGGTGAGCGTGATGGATCACGGGGAAGGCTTCGTTGAGACCATACCGGAGGAAACGACAACGCCCGCGGCAGGGCGGTTGGTTTTGCACGGTCTTGGCATCATCCGTTCCCTGGCCAGCACCGTTGCCTTTGCCGATGCGGGACGCCGCCTGATCATGCGGTTCGCTCCATGAAGGCGGCCCCCGGTTTGTCCCTGGCCGGGACGCGGGTCTTGATCGTTGATGACAATCAGGGCAGCCGCATGCTTCTGGGAGCACTGGTGGAACAGGTGGGGGTGGGGCGAATCGCCTATGCCGTCGATGGTCTGGACGGGCTGGCCCAGGTGGAGGCCCTCCGCCCCGATCTCGTCATCCTTGACGTGCGCATGCCGAAAATGGATGGCTTCGAGATGTGCCGCCAGTTGCGCTGTAACCATGCCCAGGATGATCTGCCGGTCCTGATCTAGACCGCGTTCGACACCGAAACCTCGCGGATTGATGCCTTTCTGGCCGGGGCAACTGATATGGTTTCAAAGCCGGTGGTGCCGGTGGAATTGATGGCGCGGGTGCGCATTCACCTGGAAAAACGGCTTTTGATTCATGACCTGCGGACCTATCGCGAACGTGTGGCGCAGGAACTCGCCAGCGCCCGTGCCATGCAGCAGGCCCTTTTGCCACAAACGGCGCACATATTTCGAGGCCTCCTCCGAACTTGGTGGTGATATCTGGGATATCGTGACTCTCAACGACCACCGCTTCGGCGTGTATATGGCGGATTTTTCTGGACACGGGGTCACGGCGGCCCTGAACACGTTCCGCCTGCACACCCTGATTCAAGAACTCCCGCCACCGCCCGAGGCCCCCGGTGTCTGGCTTGCCGCCGTGAGCCGCCGTGAATGGCCGGCTGAAGGGATTGTTGCCGGCGGGGCAGTTCGCAACCATGCTGTATGCCATCATCGATACGCAAGCCGATACCCTGGCCTATGCCCCCGCCGGGGCGCCGAGTCCCGTGTGCGGTGTTGGCCGCGAGGAAAAAACTCTGGATTCAACGGGGGTTTTTCTGGGGATTTCCCCCACCGCCACCTATGAAACCCACACCGTTTCCCTGCCGCCGGAAGGGTTTGTCTTCCTTTACAGCGATGCCCTGATCGAAAGCCCGACTCTTGCCGGACAGCCGCTGGAGGAGGAGGGTTTGCTGCACCTTGTTCACGAGTCCCGCGCCGCGACTCCTGAAGCTCCGCTCGAGGGTGTGCTGGAGCGATTTTTTCGCCGCGTGTCACGACCTTTGCCCGATGATCTGACCGCCGTGTGGATCACGCCCCCTCGATTCCTTATTCTTGCCATGGGGTCAGGGCATCAGGGAGGGCTTCAGGCCACCATCCGCAACAAAGCCCCCAACGCAGGAATACAAGACCCGCAACCGGTACCCGCCTTCAACACCGCGCCAACTTCAGCCACGGTGGTCAGATGCCTCTCGCCGATCATCCGTTCGATCGCATACAGCCCCACCGAAAAGCAGGCACAAACCAGCGGGCCTTCTTCCTCCTCCCGAACGATCGAATCGCGGCCGGCCAGCAACGCGGCGCGGTCTTCGGGAGTGTCCAGCCGCTGCCTCATCCGGCCGGCCACCCAGGTCGGGGCGATGGCGGCCACGTCCGCGGGCCGTGGCCCCAGGAACAGGGCCGCCACCAGAGACTCCTCCACCAGCCAACCATACCGGGCAATCCCCCGGACCGGATCGCTGACTTCAAGACGGCACACCCCGTGACGGCGATCGAGAATCTCCACCAGGGCCGCCGATTGCTCCGGCCGATCGCCGGCTAGATCCACCCCGTGGGCCTGCCCCACGGTACGGCGCACCCACCAGGGAATCGTTTCCAGCACCGGCGGCAAATCCGCGCACACCAAAAGCCCCTGCCAGACCATCGGGAACGGGGAAACACGCACCGGCACATGTTTTGACTCCGGCTGACCGGAAATCGGGTCGGTATGGGCGGGGTACAGGCGTCCGATGACCGAACACGCGGCATGGGTCTCGCTCCAGTGCAGCGGCAGAAACACCTCGCCTTCCCGCTGGTCTTCGGTCAGACGCACCCGGGCGAGATACCCGCCGCACCGGCTTTCCACGCGCGCGAGATCTCCTTCCGCAAGATCCCGCTTGGCCGCATCCGCGGGGTGCATGTCAAGAAAGGGTCCGGGCCGATGACCGGACAGGCGGGCGGAAAGGCCGGTGCGGGTCATGGTGTGCCACTGATCACGGTAGCGCCCGCTGTTCAGACGCAAAGGAAAAGCGGGCGAAGGCGACTCTTTCGGTTCCTCCGAACGAACGGCGATGAACCGGGCGCGGCCATCGGCATGGAAGAAGCGGCCATCGGCGAAGAACCGGGCGCCCCCCCACGGGCGAGGCTCCAGGGTGTCATAGTCAGCATCGATCCAAGCGAAAAGGTCAAGATCGCGCCCCCCCTCGTTCTCGAAGGCGGTGAGGCGGGCGTATTCCGCGAAGACCTCGGCCGGCGAGCGCCAGGCGAAAGCGGAACCATGGCCCAGGGCCGTTGCCACCGCGGCCACAGCCTGCCAGTCGGCCCGTGCCCCGTCGGGCGGTGGCAGGAACGAGCGCTGCCGGGAAATGGTGCGGTCCGAATTGGTCACGGTGCCGTCCTTCTCGCCCCAGGCCAGGGCCGGCAGACGAATATGGGCTAGGCGCACGGTATCGGTGTCGGCCACACAGTCGGAGACGATGACCAGCGGGCAGTCCCGCAGTGCCTGACGCACGCGGTCGGCCTCGGGTTGACTCACGGCCGGGTTGGTGGCGATGATCCACACCGCTTTCACCCGTCCATCGCCAATGGCGCGGAACAGATCGACCGCCTTCAGCCCCTCGGCCGTCGCCATACGGGGTGCCCGCCAGAAACGGCGTACCCGATCAACCGACGGAGGATCAAATCCCATATGGGCGGCAAGCTGGTTCGCAAGCCCGCCCACCTCGCGCCCGCCCATGGCGTTGGGCTGGCCGGTGACGGAAAACGGCCCCATGCCGGGACGGCCGATCCGCCCTGTCGCCAGATGCACATTGAGGATGGCGTTGACCGTGTCGGTCCCGTGGGCGGACTGGTTGACACCTTGCGAAAACACGGTCACCACCCGTTCAGTCGCGGCGAACCAATCCTGAAAACGGGTGCTTTCGGGCGAAGAGACCTCGCCATCACCGGCCGCCGCTTCCAGCGCCGCAGTGAAGCCGCTCGTGTGGGCGGCGATGAAGCGCCTGTCCAGATGCCCCGTCCGATCAAGGTGAACGAGGAGCCTGTTGAACAGGGCACCATCGCCGCCGGAAGCAATGGGAAGGTACAGATCGGCGATGGCGCAGGTTTCGGTGCGGCGCGGGTCGATCACCACCACCCGGGTGCCGCGTTCCTTTTTCGCCTGACTCAGGCGCTGGAACAAAACAGGATGGCACCAGGCAAGGTTGGTGCCCACCAGCACCACCAGATCGGCCTGTTCCAAATCGTCCGTCGAGGCCATGCACAGGCGCGAGTTGGTATCGACGTTGGCGGTGCCAAGAAACCCCTTGGCCAGTTTGTTGGCGACGTAATAATCCTCTGTCAACAGTTGGCCGGAAAGGTAGAAGGCGAACGTATCGGGTCCATGGGCATCGATCAGGGCGCGCAGGCGATGGGCCGTTTCGGCAATGGCTTCTTCCCAGCCGACCACGCGCCCATCCACCACCGGATGCAGCAGGCGGGTTTCAAGCCCCAGCGTTTCGGCCAATGCGGTCCCCTTCGAGCAGAGCCGTCCGCGGTTGGCCGGATGATCCGGGTCGCCGCGCACGGTCCAGCCCGCCGTCATTCCCGCTGACGCGCCTGCCGTCATTCCCGCTGACGCGCCCGGTGGCGTTACGTCGGTGGCGATGACGCCACAGCCGACGCCGCAGTAGGGGCAGGTGGTTTTGACGTCCCTAGCCATGGACATCGGCCCTGGCCGGAACATGCTCAAGCCACAACCGCCCCCGGTCGATCCGCACCGATCGCCGGGGCACGCAGCCCTCATCGGGGGCGACGGCGTTTCCGCTTTCAAGGTCGATGACCCAGTTGTGCAAGGGACAGGTCACCCGGTGGCCCGAAACGATCCCTTCCGACAACGGACCCTTGCGGTGGGGACAACGA
>WOUV01000163.1 GCA_009773045.1 Rhodospirillaceae bacterium
AGAGGGGCAGCAAACGAGGAAAAAATCGTGGTGGTCATGACAGGATTCCGTTGGTCGCGAGGTTAACCCGTGGTCCCCGCGAAACGGAACATTTCCCTGTGGCACACCCCGGCCGCATGGGTTCGCGATAAGACCTGCATGCCGGCAGATTTCCTGGCTCGCGGGTTATCATTCTCACCCGGCCTTCCCGGCTTCCCAGTGGCTTTGTCGGGCGGAACTCGCCGCTTACAGTTGCGGGGGCAGCCACGGCTTTGGATCGCACACGATCCGCACCGCATTCCCTTTTCACCTTCGGGTGCAAGACCCGAAGAAACCAGCACGCATTCATCATGATGCCGGACCGCAAAAGGGTCGTCAACCAGAATCACGCGCGGGAAAGGCTTCACGATGCCTGAGGATCTCGTGGCGACCGTGCTCCGCCAGGTCCTGCGCCTTGTCCTTATCGGCGACCAGCACGGCATCACGGGTGACCACCACGATCAGATTCCGCACGCCAAGGCAGGCGACCAAGCCGTGTTCTGAATCGATGAAGCACTCGCGAACATCGTCCAGCTGCACATCGCCCTTGAGGACGTTGCCGTTCTCGTCGCCCATGCCGGCCTCCCACAGGGCCGCCCACGAGCCGAGATCGCTCCAGCCGGCCTCCAGCGGCACCACGGCGGCGCTTGATGTGCGCTCCATCACGGCATGGTCGATGGAGATGTTCGGGCTTGCGGCAAAAGCGGTGACCACAAGCCGGATGAAAGGGGAGAGTGTCTCACCGCTTTCCTGGCCGTTGCCCAGCGCGTCGCGGCACGCCCGCAACACGGCCGGTTCGTGCTTTTCCAGCTCGTCGAGATACACCGAGGCACGAAACAGAAATATGCCACTGTTCCACAAAAACCCGCCCGCGCGCAGATAGCGTTCCGCCGTGGCGCGGTCAGGCTTTTCCATGAAACGCTGCACCCGCGCGCCGTGTTCACTCAAGGACTCACTGCGCGCGATGTACCCATAACCGGTCTCGGCGCGCGTGGGCGGGACGCCGAAGGTCACCAGGTTCCCCTGGCACGCCAGGGGGATGGCGGTGCCGATGGCGGCGTGAAAGGCGGCGGTGTCACGGATGAGATGGTCCGCGGCGAGCACCAGCAGCAACGGATCTTCCCCGCCGCGCGAAACATACAGCGCGGCGAGAGCGATGGCGGGGGCGGTGTTGCGCGCCTGCGGTTCAAGCAGAATGGGCGCCTGCTCCAGGCCACAGCGGCGGAGTTGCTCGGCGGCCAGAAAGCGGTGCGCTTCATTGCAGATCACGCACGGAGTGGCATGATCCAGGCCCTTGAGGCGGCGAATGGTTTGTTGCAGCAGGCTCTCGTCTCCCACAAGCGGCAGGAACTGCTTGGGGGACATCTGGCGTGAGGCCGGCCACAGCCGGGTGCCGGAACCACCGGCCAGAATGACAGGGAACAGCCGATCGGACTTCATGAATCCGGCTCCATGATCACTCCCTTCGAGCCTCGATCCTCAAGGGCTTCCCCTCGATCGCCCGCGGTCCTTGGCGCATCTGCCTTGCGGCGCACCGCCGCGATGGCGTGGCCGCGGTCATCCGCAAAGCGGCAAGGAATTGTGTGCATTCATCCCTCCTGAAACAGGAGCACGCTCGAATCTCCGCCGCCCTGGGGACCATGGACACGGATCCACCGGTGGCCTCAAGGTTTTACGCAACCCGCCTCGCCAACGCCTCGCCGCACCAGCGTGGGCGATGCCGGTGGCGGAAGGGATCACTGCATCATCAGCCGGATGGCCACGGTCACCGCTCCGGCGGCCATGGTGAAGAACGCCGCCAACACTCCCCCCAGTTTGAGGACCAGGCGCAATTCCATGGCCTTCATGTCGGCCTTGGATTCCGCCCGCACGGCGTCAACCTTTGACTCCAGGCGATCGATCCTGGCTTCCAGGCGATGTTCCGATTCACGCAACTCCGCCCGGACTTCGCTGAGATCGGCCTTGGTTTCCGCCCGTGCGGCGGCAATTTCGGCCTTGGTGGACGCCCCCAGGCGCTCGATATCGGCCTTGGTGGCCGCTTCCAGACGCTCGATGTCGGCCTTGGTTTCCGCCCGTGCGGCGGCAATTTCGGCCTTGGTGGCCAAGGCCAGGCGTTCGATGTCGGCTTTGGTGGCGAGTTCGGCGACCGCCAGGGCTTCGGCCAGGGCTTCGGCGATGTCGGCGGCCTGCTGGTGCTCAAAGCCGGCGGCTTCCAGCCTGCGGGCCAGTTTCAACGTGTCGAAGGCAACGGCGGTGGCCATGGGAGAAGGCTCCTTGTTCCTTGCGGCAAACATGGGCCAGGCGGTGCGCGGAGTCAACAGCCGAGCGGGCGAGACGGGACATTCCCCATCACAAGGCGCATGCTAAACGATGTCATGGCTCCGCCGGCCTCTGTGGACCGCGAGGCAAGGCCCAAAGGAATCAAGGGGAGACACCTTGCGTTTCCCCGTTCAGGCCTTGTTCAACAAAAACGGGGGAAGGTTTGAGCCTTCCCCCGTTGGTGTTCGACCGGCCGTTTTGGTTCGATTAGCCGTTGGTGTTTGACCAGTCATTTTAGTTTGACCAGAACGTGGGGGAAGCGACGCCTCCCCCACACTTCTTTCGTCAAGGATACGCCTTACCCCGAGATGAACAGGTGGTGATTGGCATTTTCGTTAATGTTATCGACTCCCACCAGCTTGATGTAGAGATCCCCCGTATCCGCTTCGGTGACAATCGTGATCGGCTGACCGGGGACAGAGTCGGTGCCCGGTTTCTTGGTCGTTGCCTTGCCATCGCCGTCGCTGTCGATCCAGATGTAGGTCGAGGTCTCACCCCCGATCGTGAACTCCCCCGCCACCGCCGATAACGGGGTATTTGCCACAAAGCTCTCCAAGGCCAGCAGGATGTCCTCGAAATCGCCCACCTCGGCAGCAACACTACCCACCCACGTCAGTTCCTGCGCCGGCTTGCCGAAGATCGTCAGGTGGTCGGAAACGGACGGTGGTACGGCCAACGCATACAGACTTTCATCAAAGGCGATGGTGCCAACGTCGTCGGCCATGGACGAAGCCCCCGGTGCCGACGCCGACACGTACCGCTCATCGATGTCCGTCGTGCCACCGTCATCCGCCAACCCAGACAACGCAAACCGTTCATCGATGGTCGCCATGCCCGTGTCATCCGTCGGTGGGGTTGTTCCATCGTCGCTGTTGTCGTTCGCGTTCCAATAGAAACCGACGACTTCCTTCACCGACGCTTCCATGCCGTTCGGGGCGTCGAACCGGACGGTGTTGCCGTAAACCGTCCCGGTGGTGGGTGCGGTTGTCCCCGCGGTCCAGTCGGCTCTGGCCCGTGGGGTGGAAGAAGCTCCGCAACCGTGTCGCGCGCCGGATGCTGCGGGACAGGGGCGCTCGCACGCTCTCGGCTAGGCCGCGCCATTGTGCTCAGACCCCCGAGGCGGTGACGGCGTTCAACAAAACTTTCCCGGCGGAACTCCAAGACAGGCTGGACGCCCAGAGAAATCTGGTGGCAGGACGAAGCCCGCATCGGCCGGAAGAACACGATCACACGGCGCTGGGCGAGACGAGGACCCCGCCCCATCGCGCCGCGCGATCAGCGATCGGCCGACATCTTCGGCGCCCTCTGCCCCGAGCGCGGCGCCGGATTGGTTCTGCCCCAGTGCGACACCAGGGCCCTGCCGTGGCCCCTGAACGAAATCTCCTCCCAGGTCAAGCCCGACGCGCCTGCCGTTCTCATCCTCGATCCGGCGGCATGGCAGACCACGGACAAACTGGAAATCCCGCCCACTCGTGCCTCTGCCTCCACGCTCGCCCGAACTGAACCCGCTCGAAAACGTCTGGCAGTTCATGCGCGAAAACGGGATCTCAAACAGAACCTTCAAATCTTACAATGACATCAGTGTTGCTTCTCATGGAACAAACGCGTCGCTCAGCCCTGGAGGATCATGACCATCGGACGACGTAACTGGGCGTATCGGTGATTCCTTCTGCAAGGAGGTATCAGATCAACGTGCCAACGCGTTGCCGCAAGGCGCAGACATCCATCAGCCCACTCGCTCTGACCGGGGGCAACGTCTAGCAACTCCACAGCTGGCACAGCTGTTCGCGAACACCCACTGGGCGAGGAAAGCGGGCGCCTTGGGCGTCTGGGTCCAGGCCCTACGCCGGGCGCCATCATCCCCCGCAAGCCGATATGGATGAGCGGCATGGCCCTCCGCCATGCACGTGACCCTGCTGCCCCTGAATCAGGGAGAGAGACCATGACCGCCTTTCGCGCCGATCACCCCCCCTGGTCCGGAGGAAATCCGTCCGACGCTGATCATCTATCAGCGCGCGGGCCGGGTCGCGGGGGGATGGAATCAGTGCAGCAGGAGCCGGATGGCCACGGCCACGGTTCCGGCGGCCATGGTGAAAAAGGCCGCCAGCATCACCCCCAGCTTGATGACCAGGCGCAATTCCATCGCCTTCATGTCGGAGCGTATCGCGACGTTCTCGGCGGCTTGCCGTTGCTCCGATTCGCGCAGGGCAGACTTGACTTCGGCGATGGCGGCCATGGTTGCGGCCTGGGCCTCGCGCACATCGGCCCTGGTGGCGATTTCGGCGGTGGTCATGGCTTCGGCCAGGGCTTCGGCGGTATCGGCGGCCTGCTTGTGCTCGAAGCCGGCGGCTTCCAGCTTGCGCGCCAGTTTCAACGTGTCGAAGGCAACAGCGGTAGCCATGGGGAAATCCTTTCGATCGGTTCTCCCCTCACCATGGGCACGCAAGGACGGGGAGTCAAGGCGCGCACACTGGATTTACAAGGTATTCGTTGAAAACCGTCCCGCGGACTGGGAATTCCATTGCCAGCCCGGGGCCTTCGATCGGGGGGCGAAAAACGCCCGGAA
>WOUV01000164.1 GCA_009773045.1 Rhodospirillaceae bacterium
CCCTTGAACCCGCCAATGCCAAATATGAAACGCGCATTTTCGGTCCCGACCGGGTCAAGGTGCAAGGGGTGTTGGTTGGCCTGATGCGTTCGTATTGACGGGGGAATGAATCCACAAAAACAGTGGAATGCAAAGGGGCGGGGGACCGTACTTTCTTTCCTGAGAGTTTGTCATGTCCTTGAACGTCACTTAAGGATGTACGTTCAAAAATCGTGTGTCCTCATTCAACGGGGTCTGACAGAACAGAATCTGCGGACGTATTCTCCACGCCTGCCGCCGGCACAGGAAGTTGTAACGCATCGACCAAAGCCCGCAATTCTTGGCGGGCGGCCACGTGGGACATATTCAAAGGCACTCCGACGCCCCCCTCCCGCAAATCCAACAACGTCAGGCCTTTCAGGAACAACTCGCGATAAATGACCCGTTCCGACAACCCCGCAATCAAACGGAACCCGACGCGCCGCGCCGCGTGTGCCGATTTGTGACAGGCGATTACGGGTGACGACCCACGCAATGCTCTCGCCATCATCCATCGCCCGTTGCTTACGGATTTGCCAGACCATTTCGGCATAATGACTGGGACCGCTGACCCGCATGGTGTCGGGATTGACCCGTGCCAGTACGTCAAGATCGATCAGGCTGTCATTCAGTGGGGTCAGCAAGGTATCGGCATAGGTATGTCCCAGCCGGGACAGATAATGGTCGCTGCCGGGAGTGTCGATGATGATGATATCGCACGTCGCCCGCAGGGTGTTAACACAGGTATCGAGCCGCTGCAAATCTTCTTCCAACGCCATGCCGGTGGCGAACGGATCGCTGGCCACGATGGCCTCGTGCGTGGGAACGGGCAGATTCAGATGGTGCTGGGCCAGAAACACCCGCCGGTTTTCGACATACCGGGTCAAGGTAGCCTGACGGGCATCAAGGTCGATGGAACCGACCCGCAGGCCCATGTTCATGAGGCTCACCATGACGTGCATGGTAATGGTGGATTTGCCCGTGCCGCCTTTTTCGTTGCCAACCACGATGATGTGGGCACGCCGGGTCATGGGCCAGCCTCCGGGCGTATCCATACGGCCGTGTCGTGGAAGGCCGCTCCCCCCGCCGGCGGCACGGGATCGGCCCCTGTCAGGGTATTGATGCCCTGTCCGTCGATGAAATCGCCGGTCGGCCAAAGGCTTTCCACGACCACTACCCCCCGCGGCAAACCGGCAAAGACGTGTGCGTGCAGCCGCACCACCCCCCGCCGGTTGCCCAGACGCACCACGGCGCCATTCGTGACGTCGGCGTTTGTGCAATCGTCGGGATGGATCAGAAGCGTTGGCCGGCCTTCCTGCCGTCGTGACGTCGGCGACTCGGTAAAGGTCGCATTCAGGAAATGGTGGGCCGGTGCGGTCACCAGCCGGAAAGGATGTTCCGTGTCCGCCGCCTCGGTCAGGGGCGCATGGTCCGGCAGGGCCGGCAGGCCGGCATGGTCTGTTCCCAAGGCCGCCCAGTCGGGCGCGAACCGGAACCGTCCATCCGGTTGAGGAAAGCCCTCCAGAAAATGATGTTCGGCAAACGGCCGCGCGCAGTCAAGCCCCCCTTGGGCATGGATTTCTTCTGCCGAAGGCATCCCGGAACAGGCCAGGATTCGGTTGATCAAATGCCAGGCGTCCCCCTCGAGACTGGCATGGGTGCACCCCAGTCGGCGGAGGAGGGCGGTCACGACGTCGTGATTGCTGCGCGCCGCACCCACGGGCGGGATCACGGCCTTGGCCACCTGAAGAAACGTGTGCCCATAGGAGGTGTACAGATCGTCATGTTCCAGAAAGGTCGTCGCTGGCAGCACCACATCGGCAAATCGCGCGGTATCGGTCAGGAACTGTTCATGGACGCACAAAAACAAATCTTCCCGCGCAAGCCCGGCCCGTACCCGTGTGCTTTCCGGAGCGGTCACGGCGGGGTTTGCGCTTTGTACCAACATGGCGGTGACCGGTGGCCCGCCGCCCAGGGCCTTGCCCGTCAGCACCCGGCCGATTTGTGACATGTCAAGGATGCGCACGGTCTCCTCTTGAACATCACGCGCCTCCGCCAGGGTGGTCTCCAGACGAAAGACATCGGAGGTGGACAGCAGCGCCCCGCCCCCCCGATGACGCCAGGCGCCCGTGACCGCCGGCAGGCACGATGCGGCATGCAAGGCCACGGCGCCATTGCGTGAGCGGGTCATGCCATAGCCAAACCGGATGAAACTGCGCGCCGTGCGGCCATAGAGCCTAGCGAACGCCTCGATCGTTTCAACGGAAAGGCCGGTGATGGCGGCGGCCCAGGCGGGAGAACGCTCCGCCATGTGGCGTTCCAGGGCTTCGGACCCATCGGTATGGCGGGTGAGATAGGCGCGATCAGCCTGACCCTCGCGGAACAGAACATGCATGACGGCGCAGGCAAGGGCGCCATCTGTTCCAGGCCGCACGGGCAGGTGATGATCGGCTCCCGCGGCGCTGGCGGTGCGATAGGGATCAACCACCACGATGGCGGTGCCCCGGCTTTTGCGGGCCTTGACCGCGTGGGACCAGGCATTGATTTGTGTGGCAACCGGGTTCATGCCCCAGAACACGATCAGATCGGCATCGGCCATCTCGCGCGGATCGGTGCCGATTTTGGCACCGACGCCGGCCAGCCAGCCCGCCCCGCCAATGCTGGCGCAGATGGTGGTTTTCTGCTCCGATCCACCCAGAAGGTGGCGCAGGCGGTTTGTCGCCCCTCGCTGGACCACGCCCATGGTACCGCCATAGAAATACGGCCACAGGGTTTCGCGTCCGTAACGGCTTTGGGCGTTCCGAAAGGCGGTGGCGATGCTGTCAAGGGCCTCCTCCCAGCCGATGGGTGTGAACTGCCCCGAGCCTTTCGGCCCTGTGCGTCGCAGGGGAACGGTCAGACGGTCCTTGTGATGGACCCGCTCCCCATAGCGGGCCACCTTGGCACAGATGACGCCATCGGTATAGGGATGGCCGGCGGTTCCACGCACGCGCCCGATCCGTCCGTCTGGCAGCCGCTCCACCCTCAGGGCGCAGGCTCCCGGACAGTCGTGGGGACAAACGGCTGGATACGTGAGGAAAGGTGACACTTCTTTGGCCATGTGTTTCCGGCTTTTTTCTTGGCGACCCTGACTGTACCGTTCGGCCTGCCCGGCGGTCTGGTTGTGTCGCATGAAAGCGGCGCTCTCGATGGGGGGAAAACCGAGAGCGCCGCGTATACGGTGCCCAAAATCAGGGGGGGAATGCCACGGTAGCCTGTTCTAACCGTTGTCTTCTCCAACAACACGACTAATCTCACCCTATTAAGCACGCACAAGTTTTAACAAATGTTAAAAAGGCACGAAATTATTTTGAAAAAGGGAAACGAACAGGATCCCCCCCCAGCCTTGACACCGCTTTCCCATACCGCCCGTCAGGGCGGCGCGCCCATACCGCCCGTCAGGGCGGCGCGCAAGGGGGCGGCCTTGACCATGGTTTCTTCCCACTCCCGGGCCGGGTCCGAATCGTGCACGATGCCTCCTCCGGCATGGGCGGAGATGCGCGCCCCCTCCACCATCAGGGTGCGGATCACGATGGAGGAATCCATCGTCCCATCATGCCCCAGCCAGAAAATGGTGCCGCAATAGGGACCACGACGGCACGGCTCCAGAGCGGTGATGATTTCCATGGCGCGGATTTTGGGCGCGCCGGTCACCGAACCACCAGGGAAGGCGCCGCGCAACAGATCGACCGCCGTCTGTCCGGTGGCGAGCCGTCCTTCGATCACCGAAACCAGATGGTGAACGTTGGCAAAACTTTCAAGCCGGCACAGGGCGGGCACCCGCACGCTGCCCGGGCGGCACACTTTGGCAAGATCGTTGCGTAACAGATCGACGATCATCAGATTTTCGGCACGGTCCTTGGCGCTGGCCACCAGGGCCGCGGCCAGGGCCGCATCCGCTGCGGCGGTCGTGCCCCGGGGACGGGTGCCCTTGATGGGGCAGGTTTCGACCCGGCCCAGGGGATCGGCTTTCAGGAATCGCTCCGGCGAAGCCGAAAGGATATACCGTCCTTCCCCCAGGCTGAGACAGGCGGCAAAGGGCGCGGGCGTCAGGGAGCGCAACCTCCGGTATAGCATGAAGGGGGTGAGACCGCGGGGCAAAGCGGCAACGAATCGCTGCGACAGGTTGACCTGAAACACCTCGCCGGCGGTGATGGCCGCGATCACGTGCCGCACCTTGGCCTCATAGACGGCGCGGGAAAGATCGGCCCGCCAGGTTCCGGCCCGATGCCAGTCCACCGGTGGCAGGTCGGGGGCGGTGGCGCCTGCCGTCGCAAGGCACTGCGCGGTTTCGTCGTCGGGGGCGGCGATCCACGCCCTTCGAGCGGCGGGAACGAAGATCATGACCGATTCATAAAGCCCCGCGGCGAAATCCGGGAAAGCGAAACCAGCCGGCGAGGGGGGCGGCAGACGCTCCAGCCGTCCGTTCATCTCGTAGCCCAGAAAACCGATCACGCCGCCGGTGAACGGCAGCGGGTTCTCCGCCAGTTCCCGTGCGGCCAGGGGTTCCCGTGCGGCCAGAAGCGTTTCGATCGTCTGGAACGGATCTTCCCGCGCTCCGCTGTTTTGCACGATCCAGCGCCGCGGGCGCACGGCAACGCATGACCAGCCGCTGCCGTCGGCCGAATCAAGGAAAACCGCCCCCTGCTCGCCGGCAAAACCGGCGTAGACGGCCGCGGGATCACGATAGGGAACGGGAATCAACACGGCATTTTCCCTTCAAGGATCAGGAGGCACGGGAAATGGGAAGGCGGTTCCTTGACCATGGGGAAACAGGTTTCCCCCGCGACACCGCGATTCCATGAACGTGGCGCGCTCCCCTTGAATTCCAAAGCGCCCCCATAAAAAAATCAAGAGACTTGTTGTGCATCGCAGGACCATCGGCAATACTTCATGTTCATACGCATCTTGCGCAGCCGATTGAAGGGAGTTCGAGGGAGGGAGCATGAAGGTTCTCGTATCCGTCAAGCGTGTCATTGATTACAATGTCAAGATTCGGGTCAAATCCGATGGTTCGGGCGTTGAAACGGCCAATGTCAAGATGTCCATGAATCCTTTCGACGAAATCGCCGTCGAGGAGGCGGTGCGTCTCAAGGAATCCGGCCTTGTGGGCGAAATCGTGGTCGTCAGTATGGGCGCTACGCAAAGTCAGGAAACCATCCGCACGGCCCTGGCGATGGGGGGAGATCGGGGCATCCTGGTGCAGACCAACGACGAGGTGCAGCCGCTGGCCGCTGCAAAACTTCTGAAGGTTCTGGTGGAGAAGGAAAAGCCCGAACTGGTCATTCTTGGCAAACAGGCCATCGATGACGATTCCAACCAGACCGGGCAAATGCTGGCCGCCCTGCTGGGGTGGCCGCAGGCGACGTTCGCTTCGAGACTCGCGCTCAAGGACGGGAAGGCCACGGTGATCCGCGAGGTGGACGGCGGTCTTGAAACCATTGTGGTGCGCCTGCCCGCCGTCATCACGACGGATCTGCGCCTGAACGAACCACGCTATGCCTCGCTGCCGAACATCATGAAGGCCAAGAAAAAGCCGATCGAAACACTGTCGTCCTCAGCCCTTGGCATCGATATCACTCCCCGCCTGACCACCCTTAAGGTGGTCGAGCCGCCCCGGCGCAAGGCCGGGGTCAAGGTTGCCGATGTCAACGAGCTGGTCGCCAAACTGAAAAACGAAGCCAAGGTGATCTGATGAGTGTCCTCGTCATTGCGGAACACGATAACGCATCGTTGAAACCCTCCACCCTCCATACGGTGACCGCCGCGAAGGCTTTGGGGGGGTCGGTGCATGTTCTGGTGGCCGGCCATGCCTGCGGATCGGTGGCCGAATCGGCGGCCCGCATTCCCGGTCTGGCGTCCGTCCTGTGTTGCGATGCCCCGCAGTATACCCATTTCCTGGCCGAGCCTCTGGCCCTGTTGGTCAAGAACCTTGCCGTGCGGCACACCCACGTGCTGGCTCCGGCCACCACCTTTGGCAAGAACTTCATGCCGCGGGTGGCCGCGCTGCTCGATGTGCAGCAGATCTCCGATATCGTCGCCATCACGGGGCCGGACACGTTTGTCCGTCCCATTTATGCCGGCAATGCCCTGGCGGAGGTCTCCTCGCGGGATTCGATCAAGATTCTGACCGTGCGCGGCACCGCCTTCAAGATCACCCCGGCCGAGGGCGGGTCCACGGCGATTGACGTCATCCCGGCGGGAGAAGCGTTCGATGGCGCGCAGTACGTGTCGGGAGAACTGTCGAAATCGGTGCGGCCCGAGCTGACCGCGGCGCGGATCATCATCTCGGGTGGACGCGGCATGCAGAATAGCGATAACTTCAAGCTGCTGGAGGTGGTGGCCGACAAGCTGGGCGCCGCCGTGGGTGCCTCGCGCGCCGCCGTCGATGCCGGTTTCGTGCCGAACGACTTCCAGGTCGGCCAGACGGGCAAGATCGTCGCGCCGGATCTGTACATCGCCGTCGGCATCTCCGGGGCCATCCAGCATCTGGCCGGCATGAAGGATTCGAAAATCATCGTTGCCATCAACAAGGACCCGGAAGCACCCATTTTTCAGGTGGCGGATTATGGGCTGGTGACGGACCTGTTCCTGGCGCTGCCGGAACTGGCGGCAGCACTCGACCGTCAGATCCGGTAAACTGAACCAAATTCCGGCACGTCATCCACAATGGACGAAAAGGCCATGGCGGGAGAAAGGATCGGCGTCATCGGTGCCGGCCAGATGGGCATCGGGATCGCTCATGTGGCGGCAGCGGGCGGGTACGAGGTTTTCCTGCTCGATGTGGGGGCGGATATCCTTGAGCGTGCCATGGCGGTTCTTTCCCGCAATCTGGATCGTCATGTCGCCCGCGGGGCCGTCGCCATGGAAGACAAGGCGGCGATGCTGGCCCGTATTCATCCCGGGACCGAGGTCGAGGTTTTGGCCGAGTGCGTGGCGGTGATCGAGGCGGTGACAGAAGACGAAGCTGTTAAACGATCGGTCTATGCCCGGGTGTGTCCGGTATTGTCGCCACAGGCCATTCTGGCCACCAACACATCGACCATCTCCATCACCCGTCTTGCGGCGGCGACGGACCGGCCAGGACGATTCGTCGGCCTGCATTTCATGAATCCGGTGCCGGTGTTGCCGCTGGCGGAAATCATCCGCGGCATTGCCACCAGCGAGGAAACCACCCGCTGGGCCAAGGACTTCGTGACCCGTTTGGGCAAACGGTTCGTGGCGGCGGAGGATTTTCCGGCATTCATCGTCAGCCGGGTTCTGATGATGATGATCAACGAAGCCGTGTATACTCTGTATGAAGGCGTTGGCACGGTGGAGGCGATCGACACCGCCTTGCGTCTTGGTGCCCATCATCCCATGGGACCCCTGGAACTGGCCGATTTCATTGGCCTTGATACCTGTCTGAATGTCATGCACACCCTGCACGAGGGGCTTGCCGATACCAAATATCGGCCCTGTCCGCTTCTGGTGAAATACGTTGACGCAGGCTGGCTGGGCCGCAAAACCGGCCGCGGCTTTTACGATTACACC
>WOUV01000165.1 GCA_009773045.1 Rhodospirillaceae bacterium
GGTTCACGCACGGCATCCAACGCATCGTCAAAATCATCCAGGCGTGCCTGCCGCTCCCCCGCCTCTGGAAGGCCATTCTAAACTGATGGATGGCCAGGATCATCCCTTCACAGCAGCAGAACGCGCGCAACAAGCCCAGGCGGACCGCAACGATATGTTCGCCTCTGCGGAACCGCTGACGGGCACCATCACCCTGCCCGGGGCCATCCGCCCGGGCAGTGCGCTACAATCTCGACAAGCGAGCGAAAATGATGGAGGAAGCCCTGGCTCTGGGGCAGACCGAACTCGGTCGGTTCGATCTGTTACCCCGACTCACGTTCAATGCCGGTTATGTCGAAAAGTCCGATTCTCTTGCGACCACTTCGCGCGATGCGGTCACAGGCCAGTCCAGCGATGCGCATCCAACCTATTCAAGCGATCGCTGGTCGAAAACGCTTGATCTTGGGTTATCATGGAACATCCTTGATTTTGGCGTATCCTATTTCACGGCGCACCAGAACGCCGATCGTGTTCTCGTCGCCGTGGAGCGTCGGCGCAAGGCCGTGCATACCCTGACGGCAGAGGTGCGGTCCGTTTTCTGGCGTGTCGCTGCCTATCAGACTTTAAAGGAGGATATCACCCGCACGATGGCCGAAGCAAACGCCGCGCTTGCCCAGGCGCGGAGAGCGGAAATGGAAAACCTGAAAGCGCCGATCGAGGTGCTGCGCTATCAAAAGGCGCTTCTGGAAACCATGCGCCAGTTGACCGCCATAAAACAGGACTTGTCTACCTCTGTCACCGAACTCGCTGTCTTGATCAACGTCTCGCCCGGTGCCGAGATTCCTCTTGAGATGCCGAACGAGTTGGTTCTTCCGAACTGGGACGTTCCCCTGGAGCAAATGGAAGAAGAGGCTTTTTTGAACAATCCCGATGTGCGCGAGCAGGGCTATCTGGCTCGTATTGCCGTGAATGATACACGCAAGGAAATCGTGAAGCGCCTGCCAGGGATCACTTTCACGGTTGAACGAAAGAGTGACTACAATTCATTTCTGATGGACAATCACTGGTACGAGGCCGGAACGCGGTTGTCGTGGAGTCTGCTGAACCTGTTTTCCGCCCCGGCGGCGATCGCTTATGCCAAGGCCGGTGAAGAACTCACCAAGGCCCGGCGGCTGGCGCTGCGTATGGCCGTGCTTGCGCAAATCCACATCGCCACGCGGCAGTTCCACGGCCTTGCCGATCAGTTCCGGCAGGCGGACGCGCTGTGGACGGTGGACCACCGGCTTGCGGAGATTGCCGATGCCAGAGCGGCCAACGATGCCCAGAGCCTACTGGAACGGGTGGCGACGCACGCCTCAACACTTGCGTCCCGGCTGCGCCGTTTCCAGGTTTATGCCCAGGCCGAACAGGCCTTCGCGAAGATTCAGGCCGCACTGGGACGCGATCTCCTGCCCGATACCATGCCCGATGAGGCCCCTGAGATCGATTCCTTAAGCACCGCCATCGCGGCCCGGTTGCAAAGCTGGCGCGATGGAACGGATGTTTCCGTGCCATGACGGCGTTGGGATGGTCCCGGAAGTTTCCAGGGAAGATGGGGGGCGTGACTTTCGTCCTGCTTGGGGCGCCCCTGACGGCGTGGGCGCAACCGATGTCTCCCGAGATTCGCGCGCAGGTCAGCCCCAGGGACTTCACCACCCTTGCCGCAGAAATCGGCGCCAAGGTGGAAAAGATCACCGTCCGCGAAGGGGAACGGTTCAGCAAGGGCGAAATTCTGGTTGCCTTCGAGTGTTCAATCCAGAAAGCGCAGGTCGATGAAGCCCGCACGATCCTTGCGGCGGCCGAAAAAACAGTTGTGGTGAACCAACGGCTGCTTGCGTTGCAAAGCGTCGGACGGCTTGAGACCGAAATGGCCATAGCGGAAACCGACAAGGCCCGCGCCCGGCTGGTCGCCAGCGCGGCGGTCATGGCAAAGTGCGCGGTGGCCGCCCCCTTCGCGGGCTGGGTGGTCGAACAAAGGGTGCGGGCGCAGCAATTCGTGCAGCCAGGCCAGGCGCTGCTGGACATTCTTGACGATTCGGTCCTGGAACTGGAATTCGTGGTGCCCTCGCCCTGGCTCGTGTGGTTAAAGCCTGGCCACGCTTTTCAGGTGATTCTGGACGAAACCGCCCGAAGCTATCCGGTGCGCTTGACCCGCATCGGCGCCCGCATTGATCCGGTCAGCCAGACGGTGAAGGTTGTGGGCACGCTGGAGGGACACTTTCCGGATCTCAAATCCGGCATGAGCGGACGGGTCCTTCTCGTTCCCCCTTGATTCTGGCCCCCCTGATCCTGGCCCCCTTGCATCACGGCTTACTTAATCCGGATGGTCACTGTGGCCTGTGCGGCCAAGCCCTCGCGGCGCCCAGTAAAGCCCAGACCTTCCGTGGTGGTGGCCTTGATGCTGACGCGATCAAACGCAAGCCCCAGCATTTCGGAAAGATGGGTGATCAGGACCAGACGGTGGGGGGCGATTCTGGGGCGCTCGCACACGATCGTGACATCGACAGACACGATTTCGGCCCCCAGGGCGCGCACCAGATGGACCGCATGCCGGACGAAAACGTCCGACGATGCGCCTTTCCAGCGCGGGTCCGACGGCGGGAAATGCCGGCCGATATCCCCTGCGCCAATGGCGCCAAGCAGGGCGTCGGTCACGGCATGAAGGGCGACATCGGCATCGGAATGACCCATCAGACTGTGATCGTGCGGGATTCTGATCCCGCACAGCCATACACCGTCTCCCGGCCCGAAAGCATGCACGTCAAACCCGCTGCCCACCCGCATCTCGCTTGGGGCATCGTAACGGCGGGCGGCCCGGTGCAGGTCGGTGATGGTGGTGATCTTGATGTTGTCCGCGTTTCCCGCGACCAGCCGCACCGGCAAGCCGGCCAGCTCGGCCACGGCGGCATCATCCGTCAGTTCATGGCCGAGTTCATGGCCGGACGCGGCCCGGTGGGCGGCCAGAATCTCGGTAAAATGGAATCCTTGCGGGGTTTGCGCCCGCCACAGGCCCGCCCGTTCCACCGTGGCCGCAATGGTCCCTTCGGGTGTGGCCCGCTTGAGGGTATCGTTGAGCGGCAGGGCGGCGATGGCCCCGGGCGCGTGGTCAAGGGCAAGAATCACCCGGGTGATGGTGCCGGCATCCACCAGCGGACGGGCGCCGTCGTGGATCAGAACCCGGTCACAGGCGATGGAGGACTCCTCCCCGGCGAGGCTTTCAAGGCCCAGCCGGACCGAATCCTGACGGCTGGGACCGCCGGCCACCGGCGCAAGGAGCGGAAGATCGGCAGCGGCGGTGTCGTAGGCTTCGCGGTCATCGGGATGAATGACCGCCCGCACGGCATCGACTCCGGGATGGGCCGCAAAGGTTGCGAGCGCATGCCGCAGCACCGGCCGCCCCCCCAGGTCAAGATATTGTTTGGGCATCTCGCCCCCGAACCGGCGTCCCCGGCCGGCCGCAACGATCAATGCGACACACGAACCCATGACACAGACACCCGAATTGACGCCGTGTGGTTGAAATCCCCCCGCGCGGCTCCTATTTATTCTTTTTATCCTTTTCAGAGCCGTGATCGTGACCGATCACGGTTTCCTTCATCGCCCGCGGCCCTTGGCGCATCCGTCGCAACGACCCCTCACGCATCCGTCACGACCGACGCTCATGAGTCTCACGCCCTCGCTTCTTTCCCTCTTGCCAAGACAGGACACAGGAAAGAATATGGGAACGTACTGAAAAGAGATACGATATCCCGATGACAGAGGCAATGGCATTCGATCTTGCCGCGGTGGCTGCCTTGCTGCCGGCGGCGTGGTTTTCCTGGCGACGACCAAAAGGGGATGGGCTGTTCTGGGCAGCGGTGGGTCTTGCGATGGTGGGATCGCTGGGACGGGTGGTTTTGCTTTTAGGGCATGCCTGGCAGACCAGCTGGTCGGCGGCGTTGTGGGTCAGCATTGCGGCAAGCCTTGTGGTGTTCGTGGGCGTTGCGGGTCTGATGCGGGCGGCGTGGCGCCTTTTCCCGTTGCTGGCGCCCTATCTCGCGCTGCTGGGGCTGATGGCCGCCTTGGGACGGAGCGGGGGGGAAAGCAGCATGCCGGCGCCGACGATGCCGTGGCTGGAATTTCACATCGTCGTGTCGATTGCAACCTATGCCACGCTGACCATCGCCGCGGTTGCCGCGTTGGCGGCCTTTTTGCAGGAAAAGGATCTCAAGGCCAAACGCGCAACACCCGTCTCACGGAGATTGCCCTCAGTGGCGGAAGCGGAATCCCTGTCGGGCCGTTTGCTGGTGACCTCGCAAATCGTTCTGGGGTTCGGACTCGCAAGCGGCATGGCGGTGCAGTATCTTGAAACCGGCACGGTGCTGCGCCTTGATCACAAAACTTTGTTGTCCCTGCTGGCCTTTGCCGTCATCGCCCTTTTGCTGCTGCTGCGCCGACTGACCGGGGTACGGGGGCGCTCCGCGGCGCGGGGCGTGCTGCTGGCGTATCTTTTGTTGACT
>WOUV01000166.1 GCA_009773045.1 Rhodospirillaceae bacterium
GGTGGCTGGTTTGTTTGTGCCCAAGGATCGTCTCGTTATCTGATAAGGTTCCCGGCAAACACGAGAGAGCGGTAACGGGATGGCCAGACAAATCGTCACTGTGCGAAAAGGGCCGATGCCCGCGGGCATCGATGTTCCCGTGGGTATCGATGCCAACCTGGTTCTCAATGCCCTGACGACCGCTGTCCTCGTGGTGGACCCGCAGCAACGCATCCGCGAAGTGAATGCGGCGGCGGAACAGTTGTTCGAATCCAGCCGGCTCCATTTGTGCGACCGCCTCCTGGAAGATTTCCTACCGGACGACAGCGCGGTGTTCTATCTTGTGCGCCAGGCACTGGCCGATGGCGCCGATGTGTCGGAACATGACGTTGGCCTGAATACGCCGCGCACCGGCAACCGGGTGGTCAGTATCACGGCAACGCCCTTGCTGGAACGGGCGGGCTGGGTGGTGGTGGCCATCAACGAGCATTCGATCGCGGTCAAAATGGGACAACAGTTCACCCATCGGCATGCCGCCCGTTCGGTGACGGCCATGGCGGCCATGCTTGCCCATGAAATCAAGAATCCCCTGTCGGGAATCCGCGGGGCGGCCCAACTTCTTGAACTGAACGCGCCCGTCGAAGACAAACCGCTCACGCAACTGATCTGCGAGGAGGCGGATCGTATCGTTGCCCTCGTCAACCGAATGGATGTTTTTTCCCACCGGCCCCTGGAACGGCAGGCGGTGAATATCCACCGTGTGCTGGAGCATGTCCGTCGGGTGGCGGAAAATGGTTTTGCCCGATCGGTGCGATTCGTCGAATTTTATGACCCATCTCTGCCGCCGGTGCTGGGCAATCGAGACCAGCTCATCCAGGTGTTCCTGAATCTCGTCAAGAACGCGGCAGAGGCCGTGATGATCGGACGGGGGGAAATCACCCTGACCACCGCCTATCAGCACGGGGTTCGGGTGGCGGTGCCTGCCACCAGCACCCGCTTGCATCTGCCGCTGCTGGTGAGCGTTCAGGACAACGGCTCCGGCATTCCGGAAGACTTGCACCGGCATCTGTTCGATCCCTTTGTCACCACGAAACCCAACGGCAGCGGGTTGGGCCTTGCCCTGGTGGCGAAAACCATCAACGACCATGGCGGAATCATCGAATTCGACACCCAGCCGGGTCGGACCGTGTTCCGGGTGATGCTGCCGATGGCCACCAGCGAGGGAGCCGACCCCACACCATGACGGCCAGCACCATTTTGGTTGCCGACGATGACCGCAGTATCCGCACCGTCCTGACTCAGGCGCTGGGGCGTGAAGGTTATGACGTTCGGACCACCGGCAATGCGGCCACGTTATGGCGGTGGGTGTCGGACGGGGAAGGTAATCTTGTGATCACCGATGTGGTGATGCCCGATGAAAACGGGCTTGACCTTTTGCCGCGGATCAAGAAAGTCCGCCCCGATTTGCGCATCATTGTCATGAGCGCCCAGACCACGCTGCTGACGGCCGTCAAGGCGACGGAACGGGGGGCGTTTGAATATCTGCCCAAGCCCTTTGATCTCAAGGAACTGGTGGCGGTGGTGCGTCGCGCCTTGTCAGTGTCGCGGGCCTTGGTCACGCCAGATGCCCTTGTGGCGGCGGAGGAGAAACTCCCCCTCATCGGCCGGTCAACGGCCATGCAGGAAATCTATCGCACCCTGGCCCGTTTGATGAACACCGATCTGACGGTGATGATCAACGGAGAATCCGGAACCGGCAAGGAACTGGTGGCGCGGGCGCTGCATGACTATGGTAAGCGTCGCAACGGGCCGTTCGTGGCCATCAACATGGCCGCCATCCCGCGGGATTTGATCGAAAGCGAGCTGTTCGGTCACGAGAAGGGCGCCTTCACCGGCGCCATGAACCGCAGCCCCGGCCGGTTCGAACAGGCCGAGGGCGGAACCCTGTTTCTGGACGAAATCGGCGATATGCCGCCCGAAGCACAAACACGGCTGCTGCGGGTTCTGCAAGAGGGTGAATATACCTCCGTCGGCGGTCGCACCCCCATTCGTGCCAATGTTCGGATCATTGCCGCCACCCATCGCGACTTGTTGCAGTTCATCCGTCATGGGTTGTTTCGGGAAGATCTGTTTTATCGCCTGAATGTCGTTCCGATTCGGCTGCCTCCCTTGCGTGAGCGTGTCGAAGACATTCCGGAACTGGTCCTCCACTTTCTGGCCCTGGCCGCCCAGGAGGGATTGCCGATCAAGACCCTCGATGCGTCCGCCATCAACCGTTTGAAGATCCATCGCTGGCCTGGCAATGTGCGCGAACTGGAAAACCTGATACGTCGGTTGGCCGCCCTGTATGCGCAAGAAGTCATCGGGATGGATGTCATCGAGGGCGAACTGGTCGACATCACGCCACCGGCTGAGGAATCTCCCGCTGATGACAGCATGACCGCCATGGTGGAGCGCCATTTGCGTGACTATTTCGCCGTCCACGCCGGCGGCTTGCCGACACCCGGGTTGTATGACCGGGTGGTGCGGGAAGTGGAACGACCGCTGATCATGCTCACCCTTGAAGCCACCCGCGGCAACCAGATTCGGGCGGCGCAGGTGCTGGGACTCAACCGGAATACCTTGCGCAAAAAAATTCGGGAATTGGATATCCAGGTTATTCGCGGCTTGAGATGACCATCGTGGGGAAGGCCGCTTCCGTGATTCCTTTTACGCCGGCGGAACATCCTTTGCCCGCAACCGCCCCCGTCGCGGTATGGTGGCCAAGGTCACCACTTCCCATGGTGTTTCCTGCGAACCATTAGGGCATTCCGGTCAATACTTCGCCAACGCCGACGCAAGCACCGGAGGCACTTCCCCCCACCATGGTCACGCAAACGGTCCCGTGCCCCAGGTGCCCGTGACGACGGCACAGTTGCCCAAACGCTCGCCGATCATGTGGTTGAAGAATCCGCCATGGCCGATCACCGCCACGCTCCGCGCCGAAAGTCCGGCCAGAAGTCCGGCCAGCCGGTTCCGCAAGGCGGCCACCCGGGCACGGATGCGGGCTTCGGGTTCGATGCGCAAGACCCGGGGCACCGCCGGATCACAGAACCACCACGGATCGTCCAGATGGGAAAAGTCAAGCGTGGGAAAGGCCGCGGCCAGAACGGATGGGCGGCTGCCGATATCGCCCCTGCTGTCCACCCCCTCACGGAGTAAAGGCTCGACCACCATCGGGACCCCACTGTCCCCGAACACACTAAGCGCTGTTTGCACGGCCCGTGTGAGCGGTGAGGTCAGCACCAGCTCCACGGGATCCATTCTGCCCCTGAGTTCGGCCACTTCCGCCCACCCGCGCGCTGAAAGCGGCGGATCGAACAGCATGGGATCCGTGAACGGACTGACGGCGACAGCGGCATTGAACGTCGATTGCCCATGGCGGATCAGATGAATACGGGCCGGCACAGCATCAGCCCACCTCGACCGTGAAATTCTCGATGACGGTGTTGGCCAGCAGATCCCGGCACATCCGTTCCACGGTTTCGCGGGTCGTGTCGGCATCGTTTTTAGCAAGATCGATTTCGATGTATTTGCCCTGGCGGACATCGTTGATCCCGGCATAGCCAAGACTTTCCAGGGCATGGGCGACCGCCTTGCCCTGCGGGTCCAGAACGCCGTTTTTCAAGGTGATATGAATCCTCGCCTTCACGGTCTCCCTCCTTCCTCGTACCCAAATGCCTTGTGAACAGACGAAACCTTCGGACGGTCACGGCGAGATGATCGGGGGTTTCAACTCGCGCGGCCCGTTTTCGGGCAGGATTCCCAACCGCCGCGCCACTTCCTGATAGGCTTCCTCGACCTTCCCAAGATCGTGGCGGAAACGGTCCTTGTCCATTTTTTCATTGGTTTGCATGTCCCACAAACGGCAATTGTCGGGGGACAGTTCATCGGCAAGGACGATTTGAATATCGCCGCTATCGTGATACAGACGGCCGTATTCGACTCTGAAATCCACCAGACGGATGCCGATGCCCAGAAACAGACCAGACAGGAAATCGTTGATCCTCAGCGACAGGTTCAACATTTCGTCGATTTCACCGATGGCAGCCCAGCCGAAAGCCGTAATATGCTCCTCGGACACCAAGGGGTTGCTCAATTCGCTGTTTTTATAGTAATACTCAACGACGGAGCGCGGCATGGGGGTTCCTTCGGCAAGGCCGAAGCGTTGCACCAGCGAGCCGGCGGCCACGTTGCGGACGGCTATTTCGACCGGAATGATTTCGACCTCCCGCACAAGCTGCTCTCGCATATTGAGTCGACGCATGAAATGGGTCGGCACACCGATTTCTTGCAAACGCACCATCAGGTATTCAGAGATCCGATTGTTCAGGACACCCTTGCCGGTAATGATTCCGTGTTTCTGATTGTTGAGGGCGCTTGTATCGTCCTTGAAGTACTGAACGAGGGTACCGGGTTCGGGGCCTTCGAACAGAACCTTGGCTTTTCCTTCGTAGATTTGTCTGCGTCGCGCCATGAGTCTTCACT
>WOUV01000167.1 GCA_009773045.1 Rhodospirillaceae bacterium
ACGATTTGAGTCCCCCTTCCATCAAAGCCAGACCCCTTGAATCACACGCAGATTCGTGCCGTCAACAACCCATTGCGCTAAACTGATAGATGGTCAGGGACGATGCTCTGGGCCGGCAGGGGTTTGCCATTCTCATGCGGGCGAAAACGACCGCCCTTGACCAGGTGCCGCCTGAGATCCGGCGCGAGGTGGTGAACGGCACCGCCAGTATCGAAGCCGCCTACAACGCCGGGACCATTGCCACCCTTATGGATGTGCCGTTTTCCCTGTTATTTCTCGGTGTTTTATACCTGATCACGCCGCCCCTGGCCCTGGTCACCGCCGGCTTTTGCCTTTTCGCGTTTCTGACGGGCGTGCTCAACAGCCGCACCATGGACCGCAAAATCGGCGAGATGCAAAAAGAATCCGGCGTTGGCAGCGCCCTTCTGGGCACCGCCCTACGCGAGGGAGACACCATCCGGTGCTTCAATGCCGGCGGGTTCCTGGGCCAGCAGTGGCAGAGTCACATTCAGCGCCTTCAGGCCCTGCGCCGTCTGATCTCTTCCCGTCAAAACCTGATCCAGACCCTGACCCAAAGCACGAATGGGCTGATGGGGGTGGTCGTCATCGGCTGGGGGGCGGTTCTTGTGGTGAAAGGGGCCTTGGATGTGGGCCTTTTGATCGGGTGCAACATCCTCGCGTCCAAGGCCTTGCAACCGATTTCTCGCTTTGCCCAGCTTGGATCGGCCTTTTCTAAGGCGCGGCGGGCGCTTGAGACCTTCGAGCACCTGGCCACCGTGCCGCTGGAGACAGAGAGCGGCGCCATCCGGCATGCCTATGAGGGGCGGGTGGAATTGCGGGATTTGGCCTTCGCCCATGCCAGCATGCCGACGCCGTTGTTCGAATCGCTGTCCGTTGTCCTCAGTCCGGGGGCGGTGTGCATCGTGAGCGGCGGCAACGGCACACACACCGGCAAGACCACTTTGGCGCGCCTCATGGCGGGACTTCTGGAGCCGTCGCGGGGGCATATTCTGGTCGATGGTATCGACTTGAAGCAGGTGGCGCCGGAATGGTGGCGGCGGCAGATCATTTTTCTGCCGCAGGAACCCGCCCTTCTGAACGCCACCCTCGCCGAGAACATACGCCTCAACCGCCCCGATCTCGAGGACGGCGAAATGAGCCAGATCCTCGAAGCCTGTGGCCTGCGCCGTTTCATTGATGAAAGTCCTTTGGGTTTGCAAACGCCGGTCGTGGAAAACGGCCACCGGCTGGCCCAAGGCATCCGGCGCCGTATCGCATGGGCGCGGGGGCTGGCGACCAGCGGCTGGCTGGTTCTTCTTGACGAACCGATCGAGGGGCTTGATCCGGAGGGCCGCGCGGCGGTCAATCGCATCCTCGCGCGTCTCGCCGAAAGCGGGCGTACCCTCATCATCCTGTCGAGCGATCCCCAGGTTGTCCGGGGGTCCCATGTCCACATCGACTTGAACGCCAAGCCGGTGCCGCGCGTGGCTTTATCGCCAGCGACGGCGCCGCCTGCCGCCATGGCCATGGCATGAACGCCGTGAACGCAACCACGCCTTCCCCCCCGCCCGTTGGTTTTGGCAGTCATTTGACGTTCATGTTGTGTGTGCTGGCGGTCGTGGCCTTCTGGGTGTGGGCGGCTTCAAGCCCGCTTGATATCATCAGCATGGCTTCGGGCGAGGTGGTGCCGGCGGGACAGGTGAAGATCATCCAGCATCTGGAAGGCGGCATCGTGCACGAGATCTTGGTGCGGGAGGGCAGCCGGGTCACCGCGGGACAGTCTTTGGTTATCCTAGAGCCGACCTTTGGTTATCCTAGAGCCGACCGCCGGCGGTGCCGATGTGGGCGAAATCAGGGTGCACATGGCAACGCTTGAGGCCGACATCCTTCGGCTGGCGGCGTTGCTGAAGAACGCGGAAAGTTTACGCCTTCCCGCCGATGTGATGCGCGATGCGCCCGAACTCGCCGCCCAGACGATGGAGCGGTTCATGGCCCAGAAAAGGCGCCATGAAAGCGAGATCCGCAAACAAATGCTCGAGATCGAACAGCGCAGGAAGGAAATTCTGGAAACCGAATCAAAGGTTACACAGGCCCGCCGCACGTTTTCACTTCCGAAGGAAAAGATCACCATCAGCGACAGCCTGTTGAAGGACAACCTGACCAACCGGCTGGTGCACATCGACCTTTTGAAGGAGGCGAGCAGCCTTGAGGGACAGATTACCTCCGGTCTCATTTCCCTTGACCGGGCACAAGCGGCGTTGCGGGCGGTGGAGGCCGGTTTGCAGACTCTGCGGACCATTTTCGAGGAAGAAAACCTGAAAGCGATCGACGAGAACCGGTTAAAGTACAGTGAATTAAAACAGCGTCGCACCAAATTCGAAGATAGCCTGAAACGAACGGTTTTGACGGCTCCGGTGGACGGGGTGATCAAGCGATTGCGTGTTGCAACCGTCGGGGGCGTCATCCGGCCGGGCGATCCAATCGTGGAAGTGGTTCCCGCCGATGACACGCTGATCGTCGAGGCCAAGCTGCCTACCCAGGATATTGGCTATGTCACCGTGGGCCAGACATCAATGCTCAAACTCGCCTCCGCCGATGCCGGGCGATTTGGCGGCATCAAGGGAACCGTCATCAGTGTCAGCCCGGACAAGCTGGTCACACCCGACGGACAACTGTTCTATCTGGTGCGCATTGGCACGGACATCGGGTACTTCCAGCATGGAAACATGAAATACCATCTTGTGCCGGGGGTGCAGGTCGTTGCCAACATCCGAATCGGCCAGCGGACGGTTCTGAACTATCTTCTGGACCCGATTCAGGTCTCCCTCGCCGACGCTCTGCACGAACGATAGGGGAGGGGGGGCATTGGGGCATGCAGGAGTCTCTGGCAGAAACCAAATCCGCCCGGCCCATGCCCCCCTCTCCATCAGGGACGGCGCACGATGATTTCGACACGGCGGTTCTGTGGCTCGCGCACGCCATCGGATGTGATGACAAGCGGTTCGGCCTCGCCGCGCGCCTGGACACCGATGTCTTGCACGCGCAGGCCACGCGTGACGAGATCGGCCTTCACGGTATCGACACGGCGCAAGGACAGCGCAAAGTTATAGTGGTCCGTCCCCGAACGATCGGTGTGGCCGGTCAGTTCGATCCGGACCGGGGCGGTAGCCTTGGCATCGGCGGCCGCGGCGGCCAGAATGTGCTGCGCCTCCGGCGTCAGGGCCGCCTGGTCGAAATCGAAGAACACGATATAATCGCGGGGTGCCGGCGGTGTTTCAGGACGCATCGGTTCTGGTGCCGGCGGTGGCGGTGGTGGAGCGGCTGCAACGACTAGCGGAGCCTTTCGCGGCGCACCGAACGACCAGCGTACCCCCAGCATGATCCCATGGCTGTCATAGGAGGCATCGACCGCCTGACCCGCGCGGGTGGACATTCCGGCGTCAAGCGTGCCGAAATAACGGTAGTCCGCGAAAGAATGCAGGCGGTCGGTGATCGTGTAATCAAGGCCGGCAATGCCCTGATAGGCCAAGGTGAGATCGGATGTGTCGAGCGTGTTCCCTCCGGGCAGGGCCACGGTATCGAACTTCATCCACGCTCCGCCAAGACCGGCGCCGATGTAGGGCGTGAACGCCGAGGCGTTGTGGAAATCATAGAAAAGATTGCCCATCAGGCTTGCCACCCTGACGTCGCCGGACGACACGGCAACGCCCCCCATGCCGCCCACCTCGTGGCTTCGATAGCCGGCCTCCAGTTCCGTGCGCAGGCCGTTTTGAAAGGCGAACCCCCCGCTCAAAAGACCGGCCGCGCCGGGATCGAGATCGCCGTCGGTTTTGATGGCTCCCCCTTCGATGTGACTGTCATTTGGAAAATGCATACCCGCGGCGCCGCCAAGGTAAAAGCCCGATGACTGGGCCATGGCTGTCGCCGGCAAAATCATGGCCGCGAAGGGTGCCCATCGCAAGGGCCTGTTCCACGCCATCTTATGCTCCTGTTTCTTCTTCTGCTCTGTGGCTGTCCGCGCCAACCGTGTCTGCCTTTCCCGGATCGGGAGTGTGAACGCAGTATAAGGCCGCCGATCGTATTGACCAGACGGAAAAAGCGACGTGCCGGTAAGATGTCGTGAGCCGTGGTTTTTATGCAACAGGTGCCGCGTTGCGTTTACCGGGGCAGTCGGGTACCCCTGAATGTCCAGGAGGAGCGCCCGCGCCCACTTTTTTGCCGCCTTCTCTCTTTTCTCAGGGACTGTGTATTTCCACATGTGTTATTCTGAATATGTTTTTCGTTCATGAAGTATCACTAATGTAATTCTATGCCATTATATGAACATGAGAATACAATACTATAATAAAACAGAGAATGGCCTAGAGTCAATTGCCATGATTCACGATATATGATGAGAGACAATGCTGACCATCTATCAGTTTAGCGCAATGGGTTGTTGACGGCAGGAATCTGCGTGTGATTCAAGGGGTCTGGCTTTGATGGAAGGGGGACTCAAATCGT
>WOUV01000168.1 GCA_009773045.1 Rhodospirillaceae bacterium
CGATTTGAGTCCCCCTTCCATCAAAGCTAGACCCCTTGAATCACACGCAGATTCCTGCCGTCAACAACCCATTGCGCTAAACTGATAGATGGTCAGGCCTATAGGGCACTTTCCTTCCGGAATTAGCCTTCCGGAATTGGCCTTCCGGAATGGGGGGAAGGCACGGGATGCTCTTGAGGCCCCTGAAACGGCGGAAGGGCGCGGCGGATGTCCCTCCGGCGTGCCTTTTCACCATCCACGAAAGCGGGAGAGGAAACACCGCGATGTCTGCACTGACGCACCCCCATGACAGGCTGTTCAAGGGCCTTCTCGACCAGCCGGGTGCAGCGGGAGCATTGCTGCGCGAGCGACTGCCGCCCGCGGTTTCGGCCTTGTTGGCCGACGATGCGCCCGAATTGATGCCGGGGGAATACGTGGACGCGGCGTTGCGCGACAGCCGGAGCGACCGCCTGTACCGGGCGCGATTGCGGGCTGGGGGAGATTTGTTCTTCTATGTTCTCCTCGACCACAAAAGCACACCCGATGCCAGCATTCTGTTGCAAATCCTGGGGTATCTGCCCCGCATCTGGTGGAGTTTGGTCGATGGCGGTGGCCGGGACGCTGCGGTCCCTGCCGCCGATCCTGCCCCTCGTGGTCTACTACGGCGCCCGCCCCTGGACGGTGTCGTTGTCGTTGCGAGAGGTGATCAATGCCCCCGAGGCGCTGAAACCCTATCTGCCCGATGTGCGCTATGATCTTGTGGACCTTGGTCCGATTCCTGATTCTGACTTGTCGGCGTATCCGCCTTTGCGGGCCGGGCTTTTGGTGCTTAAATATTCGCACCGGGACTGTGATGCGGAAAAAGTTCTGGTTCAGGCGTTCACCGACGCGAAGGACCAGCCCGCGCTGTTCAGTATGTTGACGGTTTATACAACCGTCGTCTATTCGGACGTTGCACCTGCCATGCTCCGTCAGATCATACGCACGGTGAAACCGGAATGGGAGGAAACGATGATATCGATCGCTGCCAGGGAATGGATGGCCGAGGGCAAGGCCGAGGGCAAGGCCGAGACCTTGCTGCTGCTGCTTCGTCTGCGGTGCGGACCGCTTTCTTCGGAGATCGAGGAACGGGTCAGAACCGCCGACGGGGGACCATCTCGACATGTGGGTCCGGCGTGTCGCCCATGCCGGTTCCCTGGCCGAGGTGTTCGATCCGCCGCACTGATGAAGCATGTGCGGATTTCGGAACGGACGTGCAGAGAACGCACGCTCCGCGCCACGGTCACTGTCCTTGATGGCATCAGGGCAAGCTCTTCCCCCGCATTTCCACATTTCAGAGCCTGAGTGGAACACGAACAGATGAAACATCCTGACGCAGGAAAGAGGCCTTTCCCTTTTGGTTTCCGGTGTCGTTGCATTCTTACCGCCGTCGTGATGGGCGTTGTCGCGCTGGCGTCGTTTGCCCCGTCGGCGGAACAACCGGTTCCGGACCGGGCAATCCTGGCGCAGGTGGAAACCTATCTGAATAGCGTTGGAACGATGCGGGCACGCTTCTTGCAGGTTTCCGGCACGGGCGCCTACGCCGAGGGTACGGCTTTCCTGTCGCGGCCTGGGCGCATGCGACTTGAATACGATCCCCCATCGCCGCTTCTGATCATTGCCGATGGCAGGCATATCATTTATTACGACGCAAAACTGGAGCAGACGTCCTATATTGGGCTTGAGGTAACACCCGCTGGCATTCTGCTGCGATCCAACATTCGTCTGAAAGACGACGTGACGGTGACCGATATGCAGCGCATTCCCGGTGCAGTGGAGGTAAGCCTGGTCCAAACAAAAGATCCCCTGGCCGGTGAATTGACCCTTTTGTTCGAGGAGCGTCCCTTTGCTCTCAAGCAGTGGCGCGTGCGGGATGCCCAGGGGCAAGTGGTGACGGTTTCCCTTTATGATGCCGAGTCCAGCCTTGCGCTCGACCCGAACCTGTTCAAATTTACCGATCCAAACTTCTTCAAACCCCAGGACAATTGATGTATTTTGAACCGCATTCAAGCATGAGGGAATTCGTCATGCTCCGACCGTTGATTGGCGTGTCTGCCTGCGTCAAGGATGTGACGGGGGAGGAGATGCTTTTTCACGCCGCCCCCGAGGTCTATATGACGGCGATCATCGAGGCTGCCGGCGGCATGCCGCTCGTGATCCCGGCCTTGGGAGCGTCCCTGGATCCGAACGAACTTCTGGGGCATGTGGCGGGCGTACTGCTGACAGGCAGCAAGTCGAATGTTCATCCCAGCCATTATGGTGGTGTCGGCAACAGCCGTTCCGACACACTCCACGACCAGCGCCGGGACACGACCACCGTGCCGCTCATCCGCGCCTGTGTGCAACATGGCGTGCCGCTTTTGGCCATTTGCCGTGGCATTCAGGAACTGAACGTGGCCCTGGGAGGTACACTGTATCAGCACGTTCATGAACAGCCCGGCAAGATGGATCACCGGTCCGATGGTACGGCGCCGCTGGAGATTCAATTCGCGCCCGTTCACCCGGTGCGGCTTGTTGCCGGGGGGATGTTGACCGGTCTTGCCGGTGCAACCGAGGTACGGGTCAATTCGCTGCATTGGCAGGGCATTGAAACCCTGGCGCCAGGTCTTGCCATAGAGGCCCTGGCCCCCGATGGCCTCATCGAGGCTGTACGGGTGGAGCACATGCCCTATGGGGTGGGGGTGCAATGGCATCCGGAATGGAACTGGCAGACGGATCTGTTGTCCTCTGCTCTGTTCCGCACGTTTGGCGAGGCCTGTCGCCGTCATCTGGCATAAAGGAATCGAAGAGGCGCGGGAGAGGCACGAGCCTTTCGTCGCGATCCTTTTCTACATTTTGCCAGCCTCTTTCAACCGTGTTGCCAGTTCCCTCAGAATTATGCGCGCAATGGGCATGGCCTCCTTGCGTGACATCCCCGGACGCAGGCGGCGGTCGTAAAGAGCGCGGATCAAAATCATGTCGGACAGGCTATAGGAACGGCGGCTGTCATTGGTGTCGTTGAACAGGGAATCGGCAATCAGAGACGAATCATTCGTAAGCCCCAGCACCCGCCCGATTTCCTCGTGCAGACAGTGGCGAATACGGTGGTCGTCGTCATTGGCGATGTATACAATGGCCCTGGCGATGAGATAATCCCGGCTTGATCCTTTCAGGACACCACTGCAACGAATCGTGCTGCTTTTTGTGATGCGTCTGACATCGGCCATAGGCATGAAATGAATCTCGAAATTGAACGCGCTGTCATGGGGGGCAAGACCCATTGGCAGACCGGTGAGTTTTGACAACGTGGCGAATATTTTTTCAACTTTTGGCTTGTATTGCTCGGACATCCCACCATCCAGATGTGCGACGATCGGAACGCCCCAGCGGACCAGCGGCTTACCAGTGCTGCCGGCTCCTGACTCGGTTTGAAACACGATGTGGCCGAAGGCCTCCGTCAGCAGGTCGGACGTCAGCACTTCTGCGGCAAGGATGGCCCTGCCGGGAATCATCATGGCAATACAAAGAACAAGAAAGGTATATGGCCTGCAAAGAGAGAGCGTGCACAAAGGGAACATGACAGACCTCGATCCACACACTGGTAGAATGCAGAACATAATAACGCATGCGATCGCGCGTTTGAAACTTTCAAGGTCGCGACACCCTGGCGAAGGGAGCGCGCCTCCTTTTTCGTACCTTCCCATGACATTTTCCGGAACCTTGTCCTTGACAGAAGCGGCCAAGACTGGCTTGATCATGCTCGCAACGGGCAAACGTGATGATCCTTCATGAGAAAAAAAAGCAATCATGACAAAAGCGAAACGGTCAGGACCATTCTCTATGCCATTCTGATCGCGCTTACGGTGCGAACCTTCGCTTTCGAACCTTTCAACATTCCTTCGGGGTCGATGCAACCGAATCTGTTGATCGGTGATTATTTGTTTGTTTCAAAATACAGCTATGGCTACAGCCGGCATGCGTTGCCGTTCAGTGTGCCGTTGTTTCCGGGGCGGCTGGCCCCCCGTGCGCCGCAACGGGGAGATGTCGCCGTTTTCAAAGTGCCAACCGACAATAAAACAGACTACATCAAACGGGTCATCGGTCTGCCTGGTGATCGCATCCAGGTTGTCGGTGGCATGCTTCGTATCAACGGCATACCGGTTACACGTGAGCGTATCGAGGATTTCGTGGCCGAAGATGGATACGGCAACGCCCATGTGTATGTCCAATATCTCGAAACACTCCCCAACGGCGTGCGTCACAAGATGATCGAAATGTCAGATGATACCCCGTTCGACAATACACGTGAGTTCGTGGTTCCTCCCGAACACTATTTTATGATGGGCGACAATAGGGATAATTCTACCGACAGTCGTTCTCTTGTTGGCTATGTTCCGTTTGAAAACTTCGTTGGCAGGGCTGAAATCCTGTTTTTCTCGATCGACAAAAGGGCCCATTTGTGGGAAATATGGAAATGGCCCTGGGCGGTTCGTTT
>WOUV01000169.1 GCA_009773045.1 Rhodospirillaceae bacterium
GGTTCACGCACGGCATCCAACGCATCGTCAAAATCATCCAGGCGTGCCTGCCGCTCCCCCGCCTCTGGAAGGCCATTCTAAACTGATGGATGGCCAGCCGGGCGGCAGGAAAATCACGGGCGCTGTTTCTCACTTCTGATGATTTTCGTTCTGCTCACTTTATGATTTCCATTCTACTCCTGTTCTGCGGTTTCCCGCAGGAATTTCGGGGCGTGGCCGGCGATGATCACGGTGGCCTCGCCACGCACCGTTTCCCGGTACCGTTCGGCCAGCGCCGACAGCCAATCTTGCTCAACCGATTCGAACATCTTGGTCAGATCGACCGCCACCGCCGCCCTCCGGTCACCCAGAATTTCCAGGGCTTCGGCCAGCAGCACCCCCAACCGTCGGGGTGATTCATACAAGATGAGGGTTTCAGGGGCGCTGGCAAAGCGGGCGAGCAAACGCTGGCGCCGGCCCGACTGGCGGGGGGGAAATCCCAGGAAAGTGAACCCTGCCGTGGGCAGACCCGAGGCGATCAGGGCGGTGATGACCGCGCTTGGTCCGGGGATGACCACCACCCCATGGCCCGCGGCGCGGGCGGCGCGCACCAGAAGATAGCCCGGATCGCTGATGCCCGGCATGCCGGCATCGCTGGTATAGGCCACGTCATGGCCCTCCTCAAGAAAGTGGACCACCCGGGGCACGGTTTTATGTTCATTGTGTTCGTGCACCGACAACAGGTGCGGCGGACGAGGAATCTGGTAATAGCTTAAAATCTTGCGGGTGACCCGGGTGTCTTCGCAGGCGAGCACTTCAACCTCCCGCAGCACTGACAGGGCACGCCCTGATATATCCTGAAGATTGCCAATGGGCGTTGCAACGATGAAAAGGGTAGCCATGTGTGCGATGAACCAACCAGAATCAGGGAAACGTGGCGGAAAAGGACATGCCTTTCCCCCATCCTGCTTTTTGTTTTCATGGAGTTGGAAGGCGATGCCCTTGTATACGATCTTTTATGCGAAAGCCACGACTGCACTCTGACTGCACCCTCCTTCTCCCTCGTGGGCCGCCAAGGAACCACACACCCCCACCTCTCGCTCCCTCATCCCCCGGGGGGTGTGCCATGGCTTTCGGGAAAGGTTTCCGTCTGACGTAAAACCTCTCCCACGATCATGGCGGCGGCCATGGCGACGTTGAGGGACCGCAGACCGGGCCGCATGGGAATCCGCACGCTGGCATCGACCGTTTCCCACACGGCTTCCGACACACCGCAGCTCTCCCGTCCTAGCAACAGAACGTCCTCTGGATGAAAGATGAAATCCGCATATGGAGTAATCCCCTGGCGGCTCAACAGAACCACCCGCCCGCGCCTGGCCGTCAGAAAAGCCTGCCACGAGACATGACGCACCATCTCCACGGCCCGTATGTAATCAAGCCCAACGCGACGCAACCGTCGGTCATCAAAAAGAAAACCGCACGGTTCGATGATATCCACTGCTATTCCAAGACACGCGGCCAAACGCAAAAGGGCGCCCGTGTTCTGTGGGATGTCGGGCTGGTAGAGCGCAAGCCGCATGAAAACAACACCCGCTTTATTTCAGGCCCCCTGATCTCAAGGCGATGTAGATGGCTCTAATCTTTCATCTTTTCAAGGCTTAGCGATTGGATTATACTTGATTTTCCAACGCGCGGCGGAAATGGCGAGTCCGTTAAAAGGGAACGGCGCGTGCCCGGAACAGGGACTCCTGCCCGGGGTGAATGACGGTTGTGTTCCAGGGGGAAGCGCGGAACGCAAGGGAACGTTACGAAAGAACTCAAACATCGAGGTTATACAGGATGGCTCACTCGGCACCTTCCACACAAGTTGGCCCCGGCGAGGCCAAAACCCGCCGCGATTTCCTGCTTTACGCGACATCGGCCACAGGCGCCGTGGGAACGGCCCTGGCTCTGTGGCCCTTCATCCACAGCATGAACCCGGCCGCCGATGTGCTGGCGCTGTCTTCCTCTGACATCGATCTGGCGCCGGTCGTCCCGGGACAGGCCATTACCGTCACCTGGCGGGGCAAGCCGGTTTTCGTGCGTCACCGGATGCCCGAAGAGATCACGGCGGCCCAGAACGTCGATTTCAGCACGCTGCCCGATCCGCAGAAAGATGAAGAGCGTGTCCAGAAACAAAATTGGTTGATTCTCGTCGGCGTCTGCACGCATCTTGGGTGTGTTCCCTTGGGGCAAAAGACGACCGATCCACGCGGCGCATACAATGGCTGGTTCTGCCCCTGCCATGGTTCCCATTACGACACGTCAGGACGCATTCGTAAAGGCCCGGCCCCGCTCAATCTGGCCGTGCCTCCGTATGTGTTCACCAGTGACACCACCATCCGGATCGGTTAGGAGCCTTTGACCATGGCTGTCTCCAGCAACAGAATTGTCCGGTGGGTCGATGACCGCCTTCCGATCTTCACCTTGATGCATCATTCAACTTCTGCATATCCTACTCCGAATAACCTTAATTATTGGTGGAATTTTGGTTCCCTGGCCGGATTCGTTCTGGTCGTGATGATCCTGAGCGGCATTTTTCTTGCCATGAACTATACCCCCCATACGGCCCATGCCTTTGAAAGCGTCGAGCGGATCATGCGCGATGTCAATTACGGCTGGCTTTTGCGTTATCTGCATATGAACGGGGGGTCGATGTTTTTCGCCCTCGTCTATATTCATCTCTTCAGGGGGATGTACTATGGTTCGTACAAATCCCCCCGCGAAGTGTTGTGGTGGATTGGCGTCATCATCTTTATCTGCATGATGGCAACTGCTTTCATGGGCTATGTCCTGCCCTGGGGGCAGATGAGCTTTTGGGGAGCGACCGTGATCACCAATCTGTTCTCGGCCGTGCCGCTGGTGGGGACGGAGATCGTGACGTGGTTGTGGGGCGGCTTTTCGGTTGACAACCCGACGCTCAACCGTTTCTTCTCCCTGCACTATCTTCTTCCCTTCATCATTTTCGGGCTGGTGGTCGTGCATTTGTGGGCCTTGCATACCGTGAAGTCCAACAACCCCCTCGGCATCGATATCAAGGGACCGCAGGATACCATTCCCTTCCATCCCTATTACACGATCAAGGATTTGTACGGGATCGGGCTTTTCCTGATGTTCTATCTGTTCTTCGTGTTTTTTGCGCCGAACTTTTTTGGCGAACCAGATAATTACATTCCGGCCAACCCGATGGTGACTCCCCCGCACATCGTGCCCGAATGGTACTTCCTGCCCTTTTATGCCATCTTGCGGGCGGTGCCGGATAAACTGTCCGGGGTGGTGCTGATGTTCGCGGCCATTCTGGTGCTGTTCGTTCTGCCCTGGCTTGACACATCCAAGGTCCGTTCCGCCCGGTTCCGGCCGATCTACAAGCAGCTTTTCTGGATTTTCTTCCTAGATTGCCTGATTCTGGGCTGGATCGGCGCCAAACCGCCGGAGGGCGCCTATCTCGTCATCGGGCGGATCGCAACAGTTTATTACTTCGCCCACTTCCTGATTCTTCTCCCCCTGACCGGCTGGTTCGAAAAACCGCGGCCGCTGCCCGACAGCATCGGGGCACCGGTGATCACCACGGTCAAGCGCTGAGGAGGACACATCATGCGCCGGTTGTTTATTCTGATTGTGATGGCCCTCGCGACGCCCGCAGTGGCGCTCGCTTCCTCGGAAAAAGTCTCACTGGAGACGCAACACTGGTCTTGGCAGGGGCTGTTCGGCAGTTATGACCAGGCCCAGCTCAAGCGAGGCTTCAAGGTCTATAAGGAAATCTGCGCCAGCTGCCATGCGTTGGGGTTGGTCGCCTACCGCAATCTGGCCGATATCGGCTTTGCGGAGGAGGAAATCAAGGCGATCGCCGCGGAAAAAGAGATTCAGGACGGCCCCAACGACATGGGCGAGATGTTCAGCCGTTCCGCCCGTCCCTCCGATCCCTTCGTCTCCCCCTATTCCAACGATCCGGCCGCCCGGGTGGCCAACAATGGCGCGCTGCCGCCCGATCTGTCGTTGATCGCCAAAGCCCGGGCCGGGGGACCGGATTATCTCTACAGCTTGCTCGTGGGCTATGCGGAACCGCCCACCGACATCACCCTGGTGCCCGGCATGAGTTACAATCGTGTGTTTCCGGGCCATCAGATTGCCATGCCGCAGCCGCTGTTCGAAGACATGGTGAGCCATGACGATGGCACGTCATCATCGTTGCCTCAACTGGCCAAAGATGTCACGGCGTTCCTGAACTGGACGGCGGAACCGGAACTGAATGCGCGGCACAGCCTGGGACTGAAGACTCTGGCGTTCTTGATTCTGTTGACGGCTCTGTTCTATGCTTTGAAACGGCAGATGTGGTCGGACGTGCACTAATCAAAGGAATCGAGGGGGGGGTGTGGGGGGAGGCCGCTACGTGTTCACGGTCAGAAGGGCCAGAAGACCCTCCAGAAGATGGGTCGGGGTTGGCGGACAGCCGGACAGGTGCAGGTCAACCGGAACGAAATCTTCAACCCGTCCGGCCACGGCATAGGAACCTGCAAAAACGCCGCCCCCGCAGGCGCACTCCCCGGCCGCCACCACCCATTTGGGATCGGGAACAGAGTGCCAGGTGCGAATCAGGGCTTCCCGCATGTTGTGGGTGACCGGGCCGGTGACCAGCAGAACATCCGCATGACGGGGCGAGGCCACAAAGCGAATACCGAATCGCTCCACGTCGTAATAGATATTGTTGATGGCCTGGATTTCGAGTTCACAGCCATTACACGAGCCGGCATCGACTTCGCGAATCGCAAGGCTGCGCCCAAGACGCCGACGGGCGGCCTTGTCCACCAGTTCGGCCAACGCCTCTGTCGACGGGCTGGGGGGAGCGTCGGTGTATGGCCCTTTGAACAGATTAGTGATCAGCAGCGTTTTCCACATGAACACCCTCTTCCCCGTTTGTTGCGTCGTCCCCGATCATAGCATACTCCCCGCTCACATCATACCTTCGAGCCGTGATCGTATCGTGCCGTTGCGTTCCTGGACTAGGTGGGCAAGAATGGCGACCGCGATGTCGGAAGAGGTCCGTCCGCCCAAAGCCAAGCCCACGGGACCATGGATGCGCGCACGGTGTGCTGCGTCGACTCCCTGCCGTTGCAGCCTGTCCAGCCGCGCCGCGTGGGAGCGGGTACTGCCAAGGGCACCGATATAAAAAGCCGGCGTCCGCAAGGCTGCAACCAGCGCGGGATCGTCTAGTTTGGGATCGTGGAACAGGGTGATGACGGCACTTCCCCCATCTACGCCCAATCGCGTCAGGATCTCGGCCGGCCAGCCGGCGATCACGTCCAGCCCGGCCTGCCGCCCGGCGTCCTGAAAAGCGGCGCGGGGGTCGATCGCGGCGGCCACGAAGCCGGCCAGCCGCGCCATGGGAACCAGGACATGGGCAATGGGCACGGCGCCCGCCACCCAAAGGCACAGGGGTGGGGGATAGGCGCGCACGAAAATCTCCTCTCCCCCGTCGGTTTGCACCAGGGCGCTACGCCCCTCCGTCAGCAGATCGTGCGCGTTTTGGCACAGGGCCGGCGTTGGAGACCAGTTTTCCGCAAGAGCCTGCTGCGCACCCACCAGCACGGCCACGGCGCCATCGGTGAGTCGTGTCAGCATGGCCACCGCCCGCCCGTGCCATTCGCGCGGCCTGCACGGCGTTGAGCGCCGATGCCGTGACCTCTGGAGCAGCACATCAAGGCTGCCCCCGCATCCAAGGGAGGCTGACCAAAGCGCGTCCGTCCCGCCCCGCTGTCGTTCCAGGTCAGGTGACGGACCCCGCCGCCCCTGTGCAACAAACGCTGTGCCGCATCCACGATCTCCGCTTCGACACATCCCCCCGCCGACACCGTGCCGGCAAGCCGGCCATCGGCGGTGACCGCAAGATGACTGCCCACCGGAACAGGCGTTGCCCCCCGGATGTGTATCACCGTGGCCAAGGCAACGTCCTCCCCCGCGGCCTGCCACCGGACCGCTTGAGCCAGGGCATCCCCCAGGGGAAAAGACAGCGCCTGGGGCACGGTTTCGTTTTCGGAGTTCATTCCGTGCGTATCGTTGCCTTGGGTGGAACAGAAACTCCGTCTCTCCCCCCTTGAGAGGGGGGGAATTGCGGAACCTTAGGGCAACACCCATCCGCCCACGCTCGAGTCTGCGCGTTGGGCGTCACGCACGCGGGCCTTGGGGACCGCGGAAGCCTTGGTGTGCCGATTGTCCAGGAAACTTGGCTGGGGCGCCAGGATTCGAACCTGGGGTCGCGGGACCAAAACCCGCTGCCTTACCACTTGGCCACGCCCCACCATGGCCGCACGCAGAGGGAGTACACGCCTCCCCCTGCCAGCCTGCCAACAAAAGCCGGTGGTTTCAGATTTTCAACAACGCCACCGCCGTCGCCAGTGTGGCCAGCGCCGCCAAGGCATAAACGACCACCGCCACCGGGATGTCGGCGCGTACCCCGAAATGGCAAAGGCCAAAGCCCGGTCATAGGACAGCGCGTCGGCGGGCAACAGCCCCAGCGGCACTGCAAGGCCGGTGATGAAAATCAATACCGGCGTCACCAGGGCGGCGAACGTACCGCCGGCGGCGAAGGGACCCCAAACGATCGGCTTGTGTGACTTGGCCATGGTTCATGCCCCCACTGCGATCAGAATCACGAGCGATGCCACCGCCCAGGCGGCGTAATGGGCGCCAACGATCAGGGTGCCCGGCACGAAATCCTCCCCTTTCATCAACGGCATGGCCTGAGGCGTCACGTTGAACCACGTGGTGCTGTGATAGATGGAAAAGGCCAGGGCCACCAGATGGAACATAATCGCCCCCGGGGCGTGCAGGGCGGCCATGAATGCCGTGAACGCCTCCCGCCCTTCGGCCAGGCGCCAGATCCCCATGGCGAAAACCCCCGTGTAGGCACCGATCAACAAACAGGTCACTTCCCGCGCCATGTACCGTTTATAACGGCCATCCCGCAGATACCATGACGTTTTGGACATGGGGCGGATGTAGGGTTTGCGGCTCATCGATTGCCTCCCAGGAAGCCAAGGAAGTAATCCTTGGTGCTTGCGATTTTCATTTGTTGTACGGCGGAGGCCGGATCAACATGCTTCGGGCAGACCTCGGAACAGGCCCCGACGAAGGAACATTCCCACACGCCTTCGTGGGAGGCGACAAATTCTTGCCGCAGGGCGCGCCCTTCGTCCCGGTTGTCGAGATTATAGCGATGCGCCAAAGCCAGCGCGGAAGGACCGATGAAGTCTGGATTCAGCCCGTATTGCGGGCACGCAGAATAGCACAACAGACAATTGATGCACAGGGTGTACTGCTTGTATCGTTTGAGCTGGGCCGGCGTTTGCAGATAGGTGCCCTCTTCCACCGGCTTTTCCGTTTTGCGGATGATGTAGGGCTTGATGCTTGTCAGCTTTTCGATGAAATCATCCATCGCCACCACCAGGTCGCGTTCGATGGGGAAGTTCAGGAGCGGTTCCACCCGCACGGTATCGCCCATGTCCCGCAGGAAGGCCTTGCACGCCAGCATCGGCTCGCCATTGACCATCATGCCACAGCTTCCGCACACGGCCATATGGCACGACCAGCGGTAGGAAAGGCTCGAATCGATAGTGTCCTTGATGTAGTTCAAGGCGTCCAGAACGACCCATTCCTTGGGGCATGGCACCGGATAGCTTTGGAACACCGGTTCAGAATCGGTCTCCGGCCGATAGCGCATGACTTCGATCGTGATGGTGCTGGTCTCGCTCATTTTTCTACTGCGCCTCCTGCTGCCGCGCCATAAACACGCTCGGCGGGCTGGGACTTGGTGATTACGACGGGAATGTAGTCAATTCGCGGCGGCGCCGCACCGTTGTAATGGGCCATCGAATGCTTGAGGAACGTGACATCATCCCGTTTTTCGTAATCGAGACGCTGATGCGCGCCGCGCGATTCGGTCCGCAGAAGGGCTGAATAGGCCACCGTTTCCGCGATGTCGAGCATGGAGCCGAGTTCAAGGGCATACACGAGATCGGTATTGAAAACGTTCGACTTGTCTTTGATCGCGACGTCCTTGTAGCGTCCGCGCACCTCGGTCACCGTGTCGCAACAGGCTTTCAGGGAGGCATGTTCGCGATAGATGCCAGCACCCTCCTCCAGGGCCGAAGCCATCCGGTCGCGCAGAGTGGAAACTTTTTCCGTGCCGCCGGTTTTGCGAAAGATCCCCTCGACCCGGGCGTGGGCGGCCCCGGCCAGATCGCGCGCTGTTGCCTCTTTATTCTCGCGCCCTTCGCCCTTGGCGTAGGCTACCGCTTGGCGCCCGGCGATGGCCCCGAACACCAGGATTTCGCCCAGCGAGTTGGACCCAAGACGGTTGGCGCCATTGATGGAAATACACGCGCATTCTCCCGCCGCCCACAACCCCTTAAGGGGTGTCGCGGTGTTGATGTCGGTGTGAATGCCCCCCATCATGTAGTGGATCACCGGGCGTACCGGCACCGGATCGGTCACCGGATCGACACCGATATAGCTTTTGGACAGATCGCGGATGAACGGCAGGCGTTCGTTGATCTTTTTCTCGCCCAAATGACGCATGTCGAGATAAACCATGTCGCCATAAGGGGTTTGGGCGGTGCGACCCTTGCGCTGTTCATGCCAGAACGCCTGCGACAGTCGGTCACGTGGTCCCAGTTCCATCGCTTTCAACCGCGGCTCGGGCGTGGCCGGCCCCAGGCCGTAATCCTGCAAATAGCGGTAGCCGTCCTTGTTGATCATGTACCCGCCCTCGCCCCGACAGCCTTCGGTCAGCAGAATGCCGGTCACCGGCAGGCCGGTCGGGTGGTACTGGACGAATTCCATGTCTTTCAGCGGCACGCCGGCCCGATAGGCCATGGCCATGCCGTCGCCGGTCTTGATACCTCCGTTGGTGGTGAACGGAAAAATGCGTCCGCCCCCGCCCGAACAGATGATCACGCTTTTGGCGTGAAAGGCATGCATGAGGCCGGTGCGCATTTCAATGGCGGTCACGCCGTGGCACCGCCCGTCCTGCACCAGAAGGTCGGTCGAATAGAATTCATCGAACCGCCGAATCGAGGGGTATTTGAGTGATGTCTGGAACAGCGTGTGCAGGATGTGAAAGCCGGTCTTGTCGGCGGCAAACCATGTCCGTTTGATTTTCATGCCGCCGAAGGGACGCACGGCCACCTTGCCGCTGGGTTCCCGACTCCATGGGCAACCCCAATGTTCCAGCCGGACCAGTTCTTTCAGGATCGTATTGACGAACAGTTCCACCGCATCCTGATCGGTCAGCCAGTCACCGCCGGCCACCGTGTCATGGAAATGGTATTCCAGGCTGTCGTCTTCCGTGGTGACGGCTGCGGCGCCGCCTTCGGCCGCCACTGTGTGGCTGCGCATGGGATACACTTTTGAAATCAGGGCGATGCTGAGCGAGGGATCGGCTTCGGCCACCGCAATGGCCGCCCGCAATCCGGCGCCCCCCGCGCCCACAATGGCAATGTCTGTCTTGATCGTTTCCATCTTCGAGAGTTCCCTCCCCCCAGGGTCGGCACATGGCGGGACTATAACAGAATCGCCGCCCGCCACG
>WOUV01000170.1 GCA_009773045.1 Rhodospirillaceae bacterium
TCTGGCCGAGGCCCGAATGCGGTTCGAGGTCACGATCATCGAGGTCAAGGTCGCAACCGAATCGGTCACATTCAAGCTGCCCTCCGCCCTGATGGCGGATCCCCCAGGGCCGTGATCCTGAAGCACAACGAACCATGGGAGTGGGAAGGCGCATGATCCTTCACCGTTCGTCCATACCTACGCAAAGCTAACCATAGGGTGCTTTGCTGCTGGATTCCAGTTTCACTGAGGCCGGTTTCGTTCTGGTCTTACGACCAGAGCCAGAGCCTTCCTCTCCACAGGCTGACACCGTGGAACTCACGGCCAAATTCTTCAAATTGATCGCGGTGTTCACGTCGCGATCATGAGTCACGCCACACGTCGGACACATCCACTCGCGCACCGACAGCGACAAAGTTTCGAGCTTGTGGCTGCACACCGAGCACGTCTTGCTGCTGGGATACCAGCGGTCGGCCACGACGATCACCCCGCCGCGCTGTGTCGCCTTGTAATCCAGTTGCCGTCGAAACTCGAAGAAGCCCATGTCAGACACGGCACGCGACAAGTGCCTGTTTTTGACCATGCCTTTCACATTCAAATCCTCGATGCCGATGGTGTGAAACCGACGTGTAAGGCTTGTCGTGAGTTGGTGCAGCGCATCCTTGCGGATGTTGCCGATCCGCACATGAAGCCTTGCCAGTTTCGCCTTCGCCTTCTTGCGGTTCTGCGAGCCTTTGACCTTGCGCGACAGGCTGCGGGACAATCGCTGCAACCGATCCAGCAACGCCTTGTGAGCCTTCGGACCTTCAAAGATTTCTCCCGTCGAGAGCGTTGCCAGTGCCGAAACGCCCAGATCCACACCGACCGTGCCTTGGTTTTCGGCTTTGGGAAGATGTGAATTGTCCGGAGTATCGACCGCTTCCACTCGGCCAAGGCCTAGTTGTAAGCAAAGCGCGCCGCCCCTGCCGCACGGGCGAAGTACGTCGCCTGTACGTTGTTCGGGCCAAGGGCGATTTTGTGAGCAATCAGTATGATGCGGCCTCCACCGCCTTTTTCACGCTGTCCAGCAGTCTCTGATTTTTACGCGGGCGGCTGCCATAGAACCGCGCCGAAAAGACCGTGATGATTTCCAGCACGTCCTTGGCTACTGTTTCTAGCGCTCCAGATCGTTCTTTTGGTCGTGGCTGGAGACGCGGGCATAGGCAATGGTCTTACGGTTTTGCGGCGCAGCGTGAAACAACTCCGGTTTGAGCTTGGCAAGATCATAGCGGCGATGACCCGCAGCCGTGCGCTCCGGGATCACCTTGCCTTCACGCTCCCATCGCCGCAGGGTCGTGATCGACACACCCAACGCTTCCGAGGCTTCGCCTATCGCACAATATCTATTCATAATGGATGGAACAAATCAGTTATAGAGATATGTCAAGCGAACTGTTCAAACCCCAGGGCAGGGGGAAGGCAGGACCTTGAGGCCATGGAAGACGGGCGCATCGCCGGTTTCGGGATCAGGGCCATCATATCCCGGCATGCGTGTCATAGAGGCATATCTTGCGTCTCAACCGTGTCCCGCAGAAACGGCGCCAGAATCACGCTCAAAACCGATTTCCGGCCAATGACGATCGATGCCGATCCCATCATGCCGGGGCGCAGGGCGATTCCCCCGTGATCGGGCCCCTTGAGCGGGTCGATATGAATGATGACGCGGTAGTAGGAATGGCCGGACACGTCATCGATGGCATCTGCCCCCACCAACGCCACCCTGCCGGTCAGGCGCTCGAAGCGGAACGGGTCATGGGCGCTGGAGGCGCGCACCGTTGCCACCAAGCCCCTCCCGCACCGCCGCGATGTCCTGGGGCGCCACCCTGGCCTCGATGACCAGGGTATCTTCCACGGGAACGATGTCAAGGAGGGTCTCCCCCGGTCGGGCGACTTGGCCGACGCTGGTGATCGCGGCCATCTTCACGATGCCGCGAACGGGAGAACGCACCTCGCTGCGCGCCTCGCGGTCGGAGGCGATGGCCATGGTGGCGCCCAGAGCGGCAATGGCGGTTTCCGTCTGGTTGATCTCCCCCAGCACGTCGCTCCGCCAACGGCGTTCAAGTTCTTTCAGCCGGGTTTCACTTTCGGCCAGTTGGGTACGCAGGCGCGCGGCGGATTCCCGTGCCGTTTCGTAATCGGACTGGAGCATGATCTGCTCCCGTTCCAGCCGCACGATCTCTCCGCGCCCGATAAAGCCGCTTGCCAGGGCATCCTTCTTGAGCGCCAGTTCCTCCGCAAGCTTTGCAAGGGCCGATTTAAGGCGCCCCACCTTGGTTTCAAGCTCGCCGATTTCCTGACGACGGCGGGAGATTTCATGGATGTGCAAGGTCACCTGTTCGGCATGCAGGGCCAAGCGTTCGGTATGAACGGTTTCCTCCCGCCGGCGCACGGCTTCGTCAAGACCGGAGTCCGCCGGCCAGAAGATCGTTTCCTCCTGTTCCAGGTCGGCGCTCAGGCGAATCAGGGCGGCCGTCAAGGCGGTCCAGCGGGCCTGGCGCTCGGCCAGATCCTTGGCGCCTTCCGGGTTGACGAGACGCACGAGCACGGTGCCACGATTCACCACATCCCCCTCGCGAACCAGCACATCGCGGATGGTGCCGCCTTCGTAATGCTGGATGTGGTGGATCTGGCCGGAGGGGTGAAGGCGAGTGGCGGCGCTGATCCCCTCGTCCAGTTCAACGAACGCACTCCCCGGCACCACGACCGCCACGAGGGCCGCCGACCAGTACACCAGGCGCGTCGCCGATTCCGGCGTCAGCGGCGGTACTACCCCATGGATCAGGGGTCGAAACGCCTCCGGCGGGGCGGCTTTCATCCCGGGATGCACGGCGCGGCGCCGGAACAGCCGGAAGAAAACACGTTCCGCCATCAGATCCGTTCCCCTTGACCGGACAGGGTGACACTGGGCACCACGCGGGTGACGCGCCCGCGCTGCAAAATCGCGGTATGCCGGGTAAGCAACAGCGCCGGCAGGCGATGCGAAATGAGAATCAGGGTGCGCTCCTCGGCCAGACGGCGGACGTGCTGGAGCACCAGACGTTCGGTGTCATCGTCAAGACCTGCGGTCGGTTCATCCAGAATCAACACGTTCGCGCCAGAGTGCAACAGGGTCCGGGCCAGGGCAACCATCTGCCGCTGCCCCCCGGACAGGTTGCGCCCGCCCTCGACGATCTCGAAATCGAGTCCCATGCCCGGCGGCATGATCCGCTCCGCCCCCAGGGCCGTCAGCAGCTCCAGCATCACCGTGTCGCTTGCCGCGCCGTCGAAGGACAAATTCTGCCGCAGCGTACCGGAATAAAGCGGCGGATTCTGCGGACAGGTGGCGACATGCCAGCGCAAATCGTCCGGATCAAGGGCGGCGATGTCCACGCCATCCAGCAGAATCCGGCCTTTCTCTGGCCGCACAATGCCACAGATCAACCGTTCCAGGGTGGTCTTGCCGGAGGCCGGAGGGTCCGGTCACCGCCAGCCGCCCCCCCGCCTGCACGGTGAAACTGACATCGTCGACCGCCGGGGAACGCATACCGGGATAGCGGGCGGTGACGGCCTCGAACATCAGATCGCCCCGGCAAAGGGGCTTGTGGATCAAAACCTGGCCGAGGGGACGTTCGGTGGGGCGCGCCATCAGATCCCGCATCACCGCAAGGGCGGTCAGGGCCGACAGCGCTTGCGGCACCACGCCGGCCATCTGCATGGCCGCGCCGGTGAAGCGCGTGGCCAGCATGGTCGCCGCCAGAATCACGCCGGGCGACAGCCCGCCGTCGATGGCGTGCCAGGCGCCAAGGCCCAGGGTGGCGAGCAGGGTTAGGCTCTGGGACAGGGCGGCGATGTGGCCCCGCAAGGCCGCGAGCCTGCGGATGGCCTGGCCCGTCGTGGCATGGACGGCCGTGGCCTGACGGAAACGGCGATGGAGATAATTCGCCGCGTTGACCCGGCGCGCCATTTCGGGATCGAGCAGCGATTCGTGGGCCGCCTGCGCCCGCGCCGTGGCCCAGCGGGACATTTCCTTGTACACCTTTGCCTGGTGGCGCATCGTGAGCACGGCAAGACCGATCACCACGCCATTGATCAGCAGAACCGCCCCGGCGATTCCGGGATCGCACCAGAACAAACCGAACAGAAACAGGGCGAGGAAGGGCAGATCGGCCAACAGGGACACCGCAGCGGCGCCAAAGCCATCGCGCACCGTGTCGTAATCCTGCAGCAGGCGCATGAGCTGCCCCGACGGCACGCCGGCCCCCTCGAAGCGGATGTCAAGCAGGCGGCGGTGCACGCCGGTGGCCAGCGCGATGTTGGCGGTCAGCAGGACTTCCTCGATGAACAGCGAACGCAGACGGCGATAACCGTGCTCGAACAGGCAGATTGGCAAGCAGGCCGGCCACAACGGTACGGGTCATATACGGTCGCCAAGGCGCCAGCAGGGCATCAAGGGAGGTGGGAATGGGAGCGGTCTCGCGATCCAGCCGGGGGCGGGTGAACAAGACAGGGCTGGACGGTATCCCCGGCTGCGGTCCGGACAACAGGCAGGGCCTCTCCCCCAGCAGCACACATGGATAGAAGTCACCGGCCAGAGCCCCCGGGGCCTGGATTCTCACGATCTCGGCCGCCAGACCATGGGCCCGATGGCGGACAGCGGATGGCCCACCTGGCGCAGACAGGCGGCGATGACGGTTGCTTCTTCCTGCCAGCGGTCATCCCGATCGTGCACCGTCGTCACGTTTTTTGCTCGGAGTCCGGGGTGGCAGGCTCTTTGGTCGGCGGAGGGGGCGGGCAGCGGTGGATCAAGCCCCAGCGTTGTATCCAAGCGCGCCCGGGCGGTTTGCAGATCGGCATAAAGGTTCAAGCGCCGCAGGGTCGAGAGCATGCGCGTGGCTTCGGCCTTCAGGGCATCGACCTCGCTGCCCACGCCGCTTTCGCGCGCCTGGCCCGAAAGCTGTGACAGCCTGGTGTCGATGTCGGCCATTTGTTCGGTCAAACGATACTCGCGATACGCATG
>WOUV01000171.1 GCA_009773045.1 Rhodospirillaceae bacterium
GTGGTGGACATCATTTCATCGGAGGTTTGAATCACCTTGCTGTTCATTTCATAAGCCCGCTGGGCGCTGATGAGGTTGGTGACCTCGGCCACCACATTGACGTTCGATGTTTCTAGGAATCCTTGCAAGATGGTGTCATACCCCGGCGCGCCGGGTGCCGCGGGAATGGCGGTGCCGGAGGCGGGGGTTTCCTTCAGCAGATTGCCGCCAACGGCTTCCAGACCCGCATCGTTGGGAAAGGTGGCCAGTTGAAGCTGGCCGGCGGAGGCTGGCGCAACCGCGCCATCCGTTTTGACCATGACCTCGCCGGAACTGTTGATGGAAACGCTCACGGCGTCTTTTGGAATGGTGATGTTCGGCTCGACCTTGAAGCCTTCGTGGGTCACCAACTCGCCTTCAGCGGAAAGTTGGAACGACCCATCGCGGGTATAGGCAGTTTCACCCGAAGGCAGGGTGACCTGGAAATACCCCTTGCCCTGGATGGCCAGATCAAGGGTGTTGTCGGTATTGATCAGGCTACCTTGTTCGGTGATCCGATAGACCGCCACCGTTTTGACGCCAAGGCCAAGCTGTACCCCCGCCGGCACGATGATGCCGGCATCGGAGGAATTGGTCCCCCCCCGGCGCATGTTCTGATACAAAAGGTCGTTGAATTCCGCCCGCCGGCGCGTGTAGGCGGTGGTGTTCATATTGGCGATGTTGTTGGAAATCACCTCGACATTGGTTTGCTGGGCCAGCATCCCCGTGGCGGCAATATTGAGCGATCGCATCACACGTTTCTCCTTGTTCCCTCGACGTGGTTCTGGTTCACGCGACGCGCAGGACGGTATCAACCATTTTGCGGCGGCGGTCGTGTTCGATTTCCAGCATCTTGTTGACGCCTTCATACATCCGGTGAAGCTGGATCATGTGTGTGATCTCGACGATCGGCTTGACATTCGATTCCTCCAGGGCGCCTTGTAGAATATCCGGGCGCGTTATGTCTTCGGGCTGTTGTGTCGTGTCGTAAAGGCCGGCCACGACCGGCTGGACGTCCTGGGGGTCGGCGAATTTGACCACCCGCAGCTGGCTGATGGCGCCGTTTTCGGTACTGACGGTGCCATCCCGGGCAATCTTGATGCGCGATTCATTGGGCGCGACGAAAAGGGGGCGATCATTGGTATCAAGCACGGCCAAACCTTCCGCCGTGACGATCTGGCCAGCCTCGTTGAGACGAAAATGCCCTCCCCGACTGTACATGGATCCCTCATCGGTTTCAATGACGAAGTATCATTCTCCATTGAGGGCAATATCAAGGGAATTACCGGTATGGGTGATGGGTCCTTCGCGCAAATCCCGCACGATTCCGAAATCCTGCACGAACGACAATTTGTCATCGAAGGCACGGTCGGTATTTTGTGTGCGCCTGACGTATTCGACGAACAGGGGCTGTTCGCCCTTGAACCCCGGCGTGTTGGTGTTGGCAAGGTTATTGGCGGTGATATCGAGTTGCCGCCATACGGCCGTTTGCCGGGACAGGGCGATATAGGATGTGTTGTCCATCGGGCCTTTTCCTTTTTCGTCGGCGCCTGGGGCGGCGCGTGACGTGACAAGCATAAAGCATGCCAAAGCCGGAACCACAAACGGAGAGGTGCCCGGAACGCCTCTGTTCCGTATTCGAGGCAGCCCGAAGGCAGCCCTTGCCCGGCAATTCCTGCCCGGGATCTCAACCGATTATTAACCAGCCCGCTGTAACAATGAGAAAACGAAAGGGCAAAGCCCGGGGGAAAAGACGATGGCCAAGGAACTTGATGAAGAGCTGGATAATGGTGTTGTTTCTGGTGGTGAAGAAGAACGGCGTCCGGCCCGAGGGTCGGGCAAAATGAAAAAGCTGATCCTGTTTGTGGTTGTGCCTGTGGTGTTGGTTATTCTGCTCGTGGTTGGCGTTCTTGTATCAGGAATCGCCGGTTCCGTGTTTGCTTCGCGCGACGGTCAGGAAGAGATGGCAGCGGACACGGAACTCCCCAGCGGGCGGGCCGGGAGCGGTGTCGTCGCCATTCATGATCTGCCCGAGATGCTCGTCAATTTGAGTGGTCGCAAGAAACAGTACCTTAAACTTAAAGTGGCTTTGGAATTGAGTCGTATCGAGGACAAGGCCAAGATCGAGTCGTATAATCCTCGCATCATCGACAGTTTTCAGGTTTATTTGCGTGAGCTGCGGGTTGAAGATTTGCAAGGCTCGGCGGGCATGTATCGTTTGCACGAGGAACTGTTGAGCCGGGTCAATGCCGCCATCGCGCCGATGCGGGTTGCCAACCTGCTGTTCAAGGAAATGCTGGTGCAGTGAGAGCTGAAATGACTGCCAAAGCCGGCGGCTCTCCCAACGTCAAGGGGGAATCATGAGCCCATCCGATCCCAAAAAGGAAGTCTCCACCGAAGATGAAGCCACCATGATGCGTGAATGGGCGGCCATGGCCGGCATGGAGGCGGAGGGCGAGGAAAAGGAGCAGCGAGGAGAATGCCACCAACCAGGATGCCATGGCGGCGGAATGGGAGGCCATGCTGGGGGGCGATGACGGGAGCGGCGAAATCGGCGGGCCTGAAGTTGTCTCGTCGCTGTCAGGCCGCGAATCGACTTGCGTTCTCAATCAGGATGAAATCGACAGCCTTCTGGGTTTTGACGAAGAACACGACGACTCAAACGAACGGGCCGGCATTCAGGCCATTCTCAACTCGGCGCTCGTGTCCTATGAACGTCTGCCGATGCTCGAGGTGGTCTTTGACCGCCTTGTGCGCATGATGTCGACCAGTCTGCGCAATTTCACGTCCGACAATGTGGAGGTTTCGCTTGACAACATTCTCTCCTTGCGGTTCGGCGATTACCTGAACTCCATCCCGTTGCCAGCGATGCTGGCCGTTTTCAAGGCGGAGGAGTGGGATAACTTCGGCCTTCTGACCATCGATTCCTCCCTGATCTATTCGATCGTGGACGTTCTTTTGGGCGGGCGGCGCGGCACGGCGGCCATGCGGATCGAAGGGCGCCCCTATACCACCATCGAACGCAATCTGGTCGAGCGCATGGTGCATGTGGTGTTGTCGGATCTGTCGGCGGCGTTCGACCCTTTGAGTCCGGTGACGTTCCGTTTCGACCGTCTGGAAACAAACCCGCGGTTTGCGACCATTTCCCGCCCATCCAATGCCGCCATCGTGGCGAAGTTGCGGATCGATATGGAAGATCGTGGCGGAAAGTTGGAACTGTTGATTCCCTATGCCACTCTTGAGCCGGTGCGGGAACTGTTGTTGCAAATGTTCATGGGCGAGAAGTTCGGTCGGGACTCGATCTGGGAAACACACCTCGCCGAAGAAATGTGGTTCACCGATGTCGAGCTGGAAGCCGTACTGGATGAAATGACCATGCCCCTTGACCGGGTTCTTGATCTTCAGGTCGGCTCGCGAATCATGTTGAACGCCACGCCCCATTCACGGGTCACGTTGACCTGCGGCGATGTGCCGATGTATCTGGGACGCATGGGGCGCAAGGGGGCGAGCATCGCCATCCGGATCGAAGAACAGGTGAAAAGCAGGAAGGCCACGCCATGACCCTGACCCTGACCCTTGCTTTGGATATCGTGATGGCCTTGCTGCTGGTGGCGACCATTGTGTTTGCGGCCATTCTCAACACACGGCTCAATGCCTTGCGGCGGAACAAGGATCAATTGGGGCGGCTGATCGGCAATTTCAATGAGGCCACCTTGCGGGCCGAATCGGGCATCCCGAAACTGCGCAAGGCCGCCGAGGAAGCCGGCCAGGCGCTGCATGAACAGGTTGACCGGGCGCAAACCCTGCGCGATGACCTTGCCTTTCTGATCGAACGGGCCGATAGCATGGCGGCCCATCTGGAAGGGACGGTGCGGGTGGCGCGGGGTGAGGCCAAGCCCAACCGGCCTGCCGCTGCCGCGGCACGGCGTCCTTTGAACTTTGGTCTGTCGCCCGCTCCGATCGAGGAGATGGAGTATGTCATTGATGACGAACGTTCCGAGGCAGAACGCGAACTGTTGCGCGCCCTGCGATCTGTGCGGTGATTCTGGAAATGCGCTTCCCATAATAAGGGAAAACTGGGTGGATCAAAAGGATTGTCGAGTGATTGAAAAGAAGGAGTGACTTTCGTGGCTGTATCTTCCCCTCAAGCGCCACAGCAGGTACCCCGCCCGCGGGTTCCTCCCCCTCCGGCCACGGCCCGCAAGGCTTCCCCGGCGGCCAAGCGCAAGCCGGTTGTCGTGAGTAGCACCAAAGGCCTGCGGTTGCGCCTGCTGCCGATCGTCATTTTCGTGGCGGCCTTGACGATGACGGTGCGGCTGAACGGCATTTCAACCCAGGCGAGGGCACAACCATCACCGCCTGCGGCGGCGGTGTCTCCCCAACCGGCGGAACCGAGAGAGGAGAAAATGCGTTCCGCGCGGCGTGGCGATGAAAACAGCGCGGGCGCCATGCTGTCGCAGAACGAAATCGATGTGTTGCAAAAGCTGGCGGAACGGCGGGAGATCCTGGAGATACGGGCACAGGAACTGGATAGTCGGGAAGCCCTTTTGCGTGCAGCTGAAGCGCGCATCGAGGGAAAGATCCATGAAATCAAAACACTTGAGCAGACCATCGAAAAACTCATTGCGCGTTATAATCCTCTTGAGGAAAACAAGATCAAAAGTCTCGTCAATATCTATGAGAAGATGAAACCAAAGGATGCGGCCCGTATTTTCAACGAACTTGAGATGCCAACCTTGATGGCGGTCGTCGAGCACATGAAGGACGCCAAAACGGCTCCCATCATGGCCGAAATGGATTCGGCCAGGGCAAAGGCGTTGACCATGGAACTGGCCGCCCGCAACCGCCTGCCCTTCGCCACGACCAATCTCGGCGAACAGGGGGGGGGAGGATAACGTCGATTCCCTATCGGCTCAGTTCGCGCGAGCGGGCGGTGGCGGCGAGGACGGCCTGCGTCATCAGGGGATCGAGTCCATTTTTGGGGTCCATCAGCATCGCAAGGGCGGCAGCGGTGGTGCCGCCGGGGCTTGTGACATTCTGGCGCAAGACGGCGGCAGGCTCCGGTGCGCGGGCCAAAAGCTCCCCCGCCCCGATCACGGTCTGGCGCGCCAAGCGTTCGGCCAGATCGGTCGGCAGGCCGGCGGCCTGACCGGCCCGCGTCAGGGATTCGACAACCAGAAACACATAGGCCGGTCCGCTGCCCGAAACAGCCGTTACGGCATCCATCAGGTTTTCATCCGCGATCCAGGTCACGGCGCCCACGGCCTCCAGCAAACCGGTACACAGGGCGCGGCGGGCCGCGTCGATCCGTGCATTGCCGCACACAACGGTCATGCCACGCTGCACCGCCGCCGGTGTGTTGGGCATGGCGCGGATCAGGGCCGCTTCGGCTCCCAGGGTGTTTGCAAACCAGGCGAGGGGCCTGCCAGCGGCGATGGACAGGAACACGGCCGTTGTGGCGAAACGGCGATAGTCCGGCACCACGGCCTCCAGGCTTTGCGGTTTCACGGCAAACACCACGATTTCCGGATGCAGGTCAGCGGGCAAATCGGCCGCCGAGGCGACCGTGCAGGGGGCGACGCAGGGGGTGGCAAGAGGGAGGCGGATCGCCGGTTCCGGTTCAACGACCCATATTTTTTCCATTGCAAGTCCACGTGCCCGCCATCCCTCCAGCAGGGCGCCCCCCATTCGGCCACAGCCGACCAGCACCATCGAGCCATTTTTTTCCATGACGACTATTTCTCCTGAAGAGTGGAACGAAGAAGAATGTTCAACGTTCCCCGATCGTCCCCGATCACGGCGCAACGGGAGAATACCCATGCACGTTCCCCCTCTCCATCAGTCTTGCCGATGGCGACGACGCGGCGCAAGGCGCCGCCCGCCCGAGGGGAAATCACTCCCATGAACGGTCAGCGTCATGTGTTTTCCCAGGAGCACGGCCAAGGGCACGGCCAGAAGCACGGCCAGAAGCACAACTAAAAGCATAGTCAGGAGCACGGCCAACAGTACGGCCAGAGGCACGACCAGAAACGTGGCCAGAAGCACGGCCAGAATTCTTGAGAACCGTTCCAAAGGTTTAAACGCCTTTTTCCTGAAGGTTTAAAAAGTCTTGAGGATTCGAATGCGGTGGACCCCGGTTTCCGGCTCGTCCGCTTCTGGTCCAAAATCAAGGACCCGGTGCCCAAGTTCGGTCACAGACCGTGGAATATTGACCAGTGGTTCGACTCCTTGCAGACGGATCTCGCACATTTGACCCGGCTGCATGTGTTCGATAAGCAACTTGGTTTTGACAAAAGTCATTGGGCAGAGATCCCCTGTGATGTCAAGATAGTAATCCGGTTTGTCAGTCACCTTCTCCCTCTCCATTTTTTTCAATGACGATTGATTTATTGTTGCCTTTTGCGCCAATTCAAACTATATAAAGAACTGCCTGCTTCCAGAAGAGGAACACCGTGGATGTCTGAACAAGCCACCTCCAACGAGTTATTGTCTTTGACAACGGAAATCGTGGCCGCCTATGTCGCCAACAACACCGTTCCCTTAAGTGACCTGCCGCGTCTGATCAACGATGTATACCGGACGCTCTCCAGTGTCGGAATACCCCAAACCCAGGATGATCGGCCCCAGGCGTCCGTGCCTGTCAAGAAATCCGTCACGAATGATTACATCATCTGTCTTGAAGACGGTAAGAAGCTGAAAATGCTGAAACGCCATCTCAAGACGGCCTATAACATGACACCTGAAGAATATCGCGAACGCTGGCAGTTGTCGCCCGACTATCCCATGGTCGCCCCGAATTATGCCAAGCATCGCAGCACCCTCGCCAAAAAAATCGGCCTTGGCACAAAATCCCGCAAACGGCGGGACGTAGAGTGATGCGCCATTCAATTCCGCCAAAAAACGAATTTGTATCTCCTGAAGATCAGAAAAATTGAACAGGAGCGGAGTACGGAATTCTCGTGCATGCGATCGTTTGTGTCTGTTCCAGCCCGAAAATGAATCATGCCAATGAATATCACTCCTGGTTTGCGCGGCCGCGACTGCGGTGGCGCCGGAGCGCCGGCCAGGGGGCACCCCGGCGCTTGGGAGGACCCTCGATCGGTCAGGGGGTGTCTTTGAAGAAAAGGGCACCGGGGGTTTTGATTCGTCCGCAAGGCATGACACGGGGCGCGGAATCACGCTCTGTCATCCTTATCGCAACGCGGCACAAGACACGCACGACGGCGGCCTTCTTTCAAGACAAACCCTTAATGTGCCATGATGGGCGAGACTTGATCCAGAACCCGCAACAGGGCGCCACACAGGCGCCAGATCACACCCGTGCTTAAAAAAAGATCGATCGAACGGTCCGGGTCACCAAATTGAATC
>WOUV01000172.1 GCA_009773045.1 Rhodospirillaceae bacterium
CCTCTCCGATACGACGGATAGGAGGGTGATCTCCACGCTCGAGCACCTCTTGTTCGACCCGGCTGTAATCATATCCCTTGTCCAGACAGAGGTTCTGGGGCTGGTCCGGGGTTGGCAGGGGACGCGCGATGATCCTGACGTCCAGGGTCGAGCCGACCAATCGGCTCTCGTGGATATTGGCCCCCCGCGCATCGATTTCCAGGGGAATGCCGTGCTGATCCCCATGAAGATGAAGTTTGGTCCCGTTTCGGCCCCGGTCGGTTGGGTTGCTGCCGAGGGCTTCTTCCGCCACCTTTTCCCCCCCGAACCGGGGCTTGCAGCACGGACCCGTCCATGGCCTGTCCTTCCCAGTGGATTCCTTTGAGTTCGTCATACTGTTCCAGGTTCATCTGGAAAAGCGTGTCAAAGACCCCTGCGGCATTCCAGCGTTGATCATGCTCGTGGAGTGTGCTTTTGGCGCCGTATTGTTTGGGGGATCATCGCCCACTGGCATCCAGACTTCAACTGGAACAAGATTCCATTGAAGATTTTCCGGAAGGGCAGTGGTTTACTGCCGCCGGAACGGGTTCTTTTGAACGGCTTCAGCACTAGCTCCAGTTGTTTCCAAAGAGCATCCGAAACCTCGAACATAGCTCCCTCCAGAGTGTGGCGTTTGAGAGAGAGGAGCAGAGGACTCCCGTGTGGGCAACTGACGTGCCGGATGTCCTCTAAAGCATCCGTGGAGCGTCCTTGCGTTCCAAATCGCCGGTGACGACGGATTGCGCTCCCTCCATGCCGATGGTCAGAGCGAAGAGCGCGAGACACGGCCTGCCGAACCGTTGCTGACCGACCTTTTGTCGCGCCCCCAAGCGCAAGGGCTTTCCACCCTCGTCCTCATCGACGAAGTGCTGATGTATGCCCGCGAAAAGGTCAGCATGGGCGCAGTCTGGCGCGGTCGGCTGATCGACTTCTTTCAGTACCTTTGCCAGGCGGTCACCAAGGTTGACCGCTGCGCCATGGTGGCATCGCTGTTGGCATCCGACCCCGACAAGAATGACAGTTTCGGCAAGGAGCTGATCGGCCAGATTTTCGAGATTTTCAACCGCCAGAAGGAGGAGGGCGTCCAGCCCGTTCAGAAGGAAGATGTGGCCGAGGTTCTCCGTCGCCGCTTTTTCGAGACGGCCTCGATCTCCGATCCCAATAATTTTTGGCCGCATGTCACCATCGCCGTCGCCAACATCGCGGCGCATGACGAGCAGATCGCCAAGGATCGCAAGAGTGCAGAGAATAGGTTTCTGCGCAGCTATCCCTTTCACCCCAATCTGACGGAGATTTTCTACACGCGCTGGACTCAGCTCAATGGCTTCCAGCGCACGCGTGGTATTCTGCGCACCTTCGCGCTTGCCTTGCGCGACGCCGAGATCTGGGATCAGTTGCCATTGATCGCCGCTAACGTGTTTCTTGCGGCGCCCGGTCAGGAGGGCATCGCCGAGGCGGCACGGGAACTGACCGGCATCGCTACCCGCGAGCCGACCCAGGGGCACGGTCAGGAATGGACGGCAATTCTGGAAGGTGAGTTGGGAAAGGCCCGGACGATCCAACTGGAACAGCCCAGTCTGAAGTTCAGGGAAATCGAACAGACGGTCTGCGCCGTGTTCCTCAATTCCCAGCCGATCGGGCAGAAAGCGCGCAGCGCCGATTTGATGGTGCTCCTGGGAGGAACCAAACCCGACCGGATTGACCTGGAAAAGGGGCTGCGCCGCTGGACGGAACTGTCCTGGTTCCTGGACGAGGTGGAATTCCCGCCGATAACCGAACCCGGCCAGCCGGTGCCCCTTCCCCGCGTTTGGCGACTGGGCAACCGCCCCAATCTTAAGCAGATGCACTATGACGCTTGCACCAACAGGATCACTCCAGAGGCCATCGAAAGCCGCTTGTTGAACCGATCTTCAGGCGGCCAAGAGCCTCACCCAGGGGGCGCGACGGCCTCTGGTGCCCGCGTCCACATGCTGCCCGAGCGCCCCCGCGACATCAAGGATGATGGCGACTTTCACTTCGCCGTGCTGGGGCCGAAAGCTGTGTCGGATTCCGGTAAGCCGAGCCCGGAGGCGCGTCGCTTTATCGACGAGACGACAGGATCGGATCGCCCGCGTGTCAGCCGCAATGCCATCGTGTTGGCGGCACCATCGCGTGACGGTCTGGAAGTCCTGCGTGCCCGCATCCGCGATTATCTCGGCTGGGAGGAAGTCCGTTCGCTGCTGAAGGATCAGCCGCAGGATGTTCCGCGCGAGGGGATTCTGACCAGCCAGATCGAGCAGGCGCGCAAGCGCATCCCGGATGCGGTGCACCAAGCCTGGTCGGTCATCATTGCCGTCAACGAGCAGAACGATGTGCAGGCTTTCAAGATCGTCGCCGGCAGCGAGCCGCTGTTCGCCACGATCAAGGCCGACAAGCGTTCGCGCATCCAGGACACGGCCATTAGCGCCGAGGCTCTGATTCCGGGCGGTCCCTATGACCTGTGGCGTGACGATGAGGCCTCGCGCTGGGTCAAGGATCTCGTCGGCGCCTTCGCTCAGAATCCAAAGCTGCCCAGGATGCTGCGGCAGAAGGAGATCCTCGACACGCTCGAACAGGGCGTTCGGGACGGGATTTTCGTCGCCTCCCTCACCAGGTCCGACAAATCGGTCAAGACATGGTGGCGGGTCGCGATCGATGAAGTGGTTCGCAAGGAGCCGGGGTTGGAGGTTTTTCTGCCTAAAAAGGCTACGCTTTCCGATCTCGCGCCGACCGTACTGGCTTCGGGCATGCTGCCCGGCCTGTGGAGCGACGAACCCGTCACTGTTGCCGATGTGATCACTTATTTTACTGGTGGTCGTACTGTCATGGTGCCGAAAGAAGGCTATGAAGAGCCGGTCATCATTCCCGCCTGCCCAGCCGCCGCCGTCGAGGCAGCCGTCTCCGATGCTGTTCGCCAGGGCATTCTGTGGCTGATCAACGGGCCTGCGTCGTTCTGCGAGGAACCCCCCCCCCGGTGCCGACCGGCGTCCTGACCCATGCGGCCCACCTTCTGGCGCCACCCGCGCCTATTTCCGTCGATCAGCTCATGCCCGATGCCTTGCCGGACGCGTGGAAGGACGACGCCACCACGGCCTACGCGCTGTCGATCTCCCTGTCGACGAAAGCCGGGCGGACATTGCCCTAGATGAACATCCGACGCGTGATTGACGACGCGATCAAATCCAACTGGATCAAGCTCACCCCGGACAGCACATGGCCCTGCGAGGAAGCATACCTGCAATGCGGTAGAGACATGGCACCCTCTGGCGCCGTCCTGGCGTCAATGCGGCAGCATGGGGCGCAAGCTGCGATAGAGGTTTCGGATATTGTTCGCGATCGTCTCCACGGTCCCCGCATTTAAATCGGGGTGTGTCTCCTTCATCCAGGCATGCAACGCCTTCGCTTGTTCCTCCAGCGTAGATTCAAAGCGTCCCTCATTGGCGCGGCGCTTCAATTCGGCCTTCGTACAGGTGCTTTGCGGTCGGGCGTCCCGGCATGCCGGAATGGGTCAGCGCTGATGTGGGTTTAGCCGGAATATCATCGCCCGTCCCACCGGCTTGAGCGATATGGGCAGGTGGTTCGGCGGTTGGTGTTGGCACCAGACCCGTGATCGTCGTGTCTGGGACAGGCACGATCGCGATGGCATCGAAGACCAGGCCTCCCCCACCCCCGACAAGGCGGTTGCCTGCCAAGTCCACCGCAAGCCCGGCCATGTCCTCCCGTGTAATGGGAACGCGCTTCCCGCCTTGATTCTTTCCAGTGATTTTATACCGTCCGCCTAGAAGCGCTTTCCGCACGAAGAACGGAATTTGGAAGTCAAAGAGTATCTTTACCTTGAATTGCAACATCTCTGCCCGTCGGGCAAAGGCCTTATCAAGGGCAGTGTTGGTGCGGTCGGGAGGGGTAGTGTCCTGTCTCTTTGGCCTACCAACAACCCCCGGCGGGAGACAAAAGTTGGTGTGTGTTGGTTCGTCGTTGTCATATCGTCCTTCCATGAGCTTTACGAAGCTCGATTGCTGAAGCATGAAGTCCAGATCGGCGCGCCAGGTTCCTTTCGCGCCCGTGCAGAAATCCGATCGCGCCCGTGCAGAAATCCGATGCGGCGAGCGTTCTCAACGCTAGGTCCCAGCCATCAAGGCCGCCGCATTCCTTGAGCCTGATTCGGAGTCTCGCCCGGCGTTGCGGTGTTAAATTCTGTGCCACTGGCAGGCCGGCTGAAGCGGCCATGACGTTGTAGCGATTGAAAGCCTCATCGAGAAGGGCAGTGTCCGATCCCTCGGGGGGGGGGGGGGGGGGGGGGGGGGGGCATGTCAAGCCACTCGTCCGCACAGCCAGCGAATAGGCGGGAAACTTCCTTGACGGCAATCCTCGTTTGCGCACAGTTCAACCCCGTCTCCTTGATCATGAACCAGCGCAGGTAGGCTTTGGTTCGCAACGGGCAGACGGTCTTTGCCAGACACCATAGATTGATTGGATCGGTATTGATCATGACCACCTCCGCAGGTGCTCCGCATGGCATGGTGGCGGGGAAGCGCGGTGCGGTGTCCGCGCGTGTCGGGAGCAAGCCTATCCCCGCCGAAGGGCTATATAGTATCGCACACAACGAAGTGCAACCATATGCAGTTCCCGACGTTTCCGCTGGCCATGCAGCCGGGGGAGGCTCTGGAGACTGCCCGCTCCAAGATTCCCCTCCTCTGCTTTTGGAACCATTCTCGCTGCGACTTCTGCGACTGATAGCGGAACAAAACGGGGAAGCGTAGCAAATGTAGCAAGTGTAGCCGTAGCAAACTCCCCTGAACAGAAAACGGGGGGGAAGCCCTGAAGCCTCCCCGCTCCAGGTTTTCAGACCGCCGGACGCAAGGCGATAACGTTCCCCGCTACCGCCCTGCCTTCCAACAGCGCCAACACATGCCGCTCCCACGCTTCCAGGGCACGGCGGCGTTCCTCGGTATAGGCGTGCCTGTTGTAGACGGCGGCCACGCCCTGGATGGAGCCGCTTTTGTGGTTCAAGATCGCATCGGCCACGTGGGGGTGAATGCCCAGCCGTGCCATGCCGGTCGTTATCGTGCGCCGCAGGTCGTGAAAGGTCCATCCAGGCATGGGCGCAACGCCCTCTCCACGGTGCCTGGCAATCGCCCGGTCGATGGCGATCTTGGCGTTGGCCATGCCAGAGACAGGAGTGACCCCTGTCGTCGTGAAGGCCAGGGCGCTGTCCCCCAGACGTGGCACGGCCTTCAGGACCGCAACGGACGTATCGACCAGGGGCACCTCGTGGGTGCGTCCGTTCTTCGCCCGCTCCGCCGGGAGCGTCCACAGCCGCCGTTCAAAGTCAACTTCGCTCCACAGCATTCCCGCCACTTCGGAACGACGCTGCGCCGTCAGGATCAGCAGCATCACCAGGGGTTTCCAGACACTCCCAACGGCCTCAGCCGCGCGCCAGACTTCCACCAGTTCATCATCGTCCAGGGTGCGTTCGCGGGCGCAGGCCGCTCCAGGGGGCTTCAAGCCGGTGGCGGGACTGGTCGTGAGGTAATCCTTCTCGACGCACCAGTTGAAGAACCGTCGGACATAGGCCAGAGTCCGATTCGCCATGATCGGACCTCGTTCCGCTACGGTATCGAGCAGACGCGCCAGGTCCCCCTTGGTCACGTCCTGAAGGCGTTTCGCGCCCAGACGCGGGTTCACGTCCTTGACGAAGACCCGTTCGGTCTCCGCCCAGCTTCGCTGATGGAGCTTGCAGTACTTCGCGACAAAGACGGCGGCGATTTCCGCCACGGTCTCCCCTTCCTTCCGCCGCGCTTCGGTTCGTTCCGCCGCGGGGTCTTGACCGCTCTCGACCAATCCAAGAATGCGCTTGGCTTCGGAGCGTGCGGTTTCCGGTGTCCACGGACTGCCATGTTGGCCGATTACGAAGCGGCGCTTCGGCGCCGTTCGCCCGCCAGCGCCGGGACGGTACTCGACGACATAGGTCTTGCGTCCCGATGATCGCACCCGCACACCGAAGCCCTTCAAGTCCGTGTCCCAGATCCACGCTTCACCCTCGGTCGCGGCGATGGCGTCAACGGTGCGCTTGGTGATTTTTGCCTGCATGTTCCCCTCCTGAATGGTGGCTCCCGCCCGTGGCTTCCGGTGGGTCCAGGAAGCCACATGGAAGCCACGCGGGAGCCAATCGCAGCCAATAGGTTGCAACACCATGCGAAGAGAGTCAAGGGTTTCTGCGACGTTAGGCAATGCCAGGAAATGGGGGGAGGGTGGGAGCAGGTAATTCGTAATCAGTAGGTCCGGGGTTCAAATCCCCGCTTCGGCACCAACGAAATCAAGGGGTTACAGCACGCTGGCGGAAATTGCCAAAAAATGGTGGACCCATGGCGGACCTTCCGGGATGAAGTTCTGGTTGCGTTGCCCGGCATCGCCCGGCCTCGCAGGACGAGGGGGGAACCTCAGTGTAGCGCGGCAGTCGATTTTGGACGAAGTGGCGGTCGCTTTTGGACGACGCGCGCGCGCCGCGTTTCTTTCCTGTTCACCCCTTTCCGTTGGAGAAGACCCGTTCCGTGATCGGGCGGTTGGCGCCCGAGATCTGGTAGGCTGTCTGAACCTCGGAGACTGAAAAGCCGGCGGGTTTCGGGGGGGGAGGGGGATCGTTGAGGGACAGCAGGAAGCGGCTCTGGATGCTCTGGAGAGACTCTGAAAGGCGTTCGAAGTCGTTGCGGGGGTGTGCAAATCTTCCTCCCCGCGGTTTGGGGCGGTCGCACGCCCTAACCCCCGCCGGCCCTCATGCCAGCGGGACCGGCCACCGTTCACTCCACGTAAGCCCGTCCATTTGGTCATTGGCCAACGCGGCGATGTCGGCCTCGATGGCGTCGGACTCGGTTCTAACGGCCGTGATCCAGGCCCAAGCCGCCTCCAGGATGGCCGCTTCGGCGCTCTCCGCCGCCGTCCAGTTCGCCTCGCCCTTACGCAGCAACGCGACCGCCCGCGCGGTCATGTTGCGCTGTTTCCAGTCGGGATAGAGCGCCACGATCATCCGCCCCGCATCGGCCTTGACGGCGGCGATGAGGCGGGCGGTGGCATCGGTGCGCAGGGTAGCGATTGGGCGCCGTTCGACAACGGTCTCGTACAGGATTTCCTGGTGCACCAGGTCATGCGTTCGCGCATCGTACTCTGGCGCATCGACCAGGTGTAAGGGAAGCCACACCCCTTTCTGTGCCACGAGCACGGGCGGTTGTTCGGCGTCAAAATCATGGGTTTGAATCACGTGTCCATTCAGGACAAGGGCATGCATGAGACACCTCGTTGTTGCATCGTTGATCACGCGGGTCCAAAGGACGCCACGCCGAGATGGACAGTGGCGTTGAGCGACGCACTACTACTGATGGTTCGATTGACGGCGCCTTCTGGGACGGCGGCACAGGCGCCGGAAAAGTAGTCGTTGCGATCACCAGCGATTTCAAAATTTTCTTGCACACCCGTCCAGACAAAATTAAGTCCAGTAGTATCTGAGTACGCTGTACATACGGCAATAGCAATTCCATCGGGTGGGATATTCAAGGTGACGGTTGCCGTCGGCCGTGCATCTGAAGTAGCCGTGTGGTATGGAGAGAAGTCGGCCCCATAAACGGACCAACATCCTATCAGACACCCTGACGAGTTAAGATCGCCCGCAAATCCAGGATGGTGCACTCTCACGACAATGGAGCCTGACGTGCCCGTTGGAACACGGGTGCGATAGAGTTTGTAGTCCACAGTGCCCGTGTCGTCCGCAACAATACTGATAGCAGTAATACCCCCTATGGTCACTACGAGCGTATCCCTACCATCGAACATTGCCACGCCCACCACGATGATCCGGTTTGCATCTTTGGCACCAAAGGGTATTGAAGAGAACGTATACGTGCCATGAAAACTCACATCGTTATACCTGTCGCTTGTATCGACAGCGCTTCTATTGAAAACGACGCTCGCCTTCGTCCTGCCGCTCCCAAATCCGCTCAAAGCATTGATCAACATGTCAGGCGTCCTTATGTCAGGCGTCCGTGGCGGCATTGAGGGTGATATAAAGGCGAAGGCCCATCAGTTTGGCCTCCGTCGTCAGGGTGTCACTGGCATGGGCCACGGTGCGTCCGGCAATTTACCCGGTCCCCCCCCCGGGGGGGGGGGGGGGGGGGGGGGGGGATGTGACAGGCATTGGCGGTCAGGAATGTGTCCGTGCTCGTCTGCTCGGTCCCAAAGGAGCTGTCCATGGGGTCGCTGTCAGAGGTGCTCACCGCGTCGAGCGCCCACACCACGCCCCCCGTGCCGCCGGCGGCGGTCCAAAGGGGCTGGAACGTGATCGTGCCTTCGTCCCACGACGGAGGCATGCCAATGTCGAATTGAGCGAACTGTTGGGTGGGTGCGCTAAAATTGAGGGTTTTCAGCCTATTTTTGTTCGTGGAGAGTTCCGTCGTGGTCCAGAGGGGACCGTTTGTGGTGTTGGGGGCCATGCCCCCCGCCGGGATCCACAGGGTGTGTTTCCCAACCGTCAGGGCACTGCTGCTGGCCCCAGGATTCTGAAAGGTCGGCGCCGTGTTTGGCCCGGTGCTGGTCAGCACCTGTCCCGCTGTGCCGGGGTCCGGCCCATTGTGCAGCACCTTGCCGGTGGTGTCACCGTACACCGCGAGGGCGCCGGCGGTTGCGGTCGCCGGGCCGGCCACATCGCCGATTCAATCACCGCCATGCAGGATGACGCCGCCTTGTGTCACGTCGTCTCCTCGAGAGAAGACCTGCTGGTCCGTGTCATGGATCAACTCGCCGGCGG
>WOUV01000173.1 GCA_009773045.1 Rhodospirillaceae bacterium
ATTTCAGGCCCCATCATGAGTTTCGTCGTTGCCATCGTAGGCCGGCCCAATGTCGGCAAGTCTACCCTTTTCAACCGTCTGGTCGGACGGCGCCTTGCCCTTGTCCACGACCGCCCCGGCGTGACCCGGGATCGCCGCGAAGGTCGGGCGGTTCTTGGCGGGCTTTCGTTCACCGTGATCGATACCGCCGGATTGGAGGAAGCCCCCCCCGACACACTGGAAGCGCGCATGGGCACCCAGACCCACAAAGCCATGACCGAAGCCGATGTCGTGTTGATGCTGATCGATGCCCGTGCCGGCGTCACGCCAATGGATCACCACTTCGCCGATCTTCTGCGGCGGCGCGCGCGCCCCGTGGTGCTGGTGGCCAACAAGTGCGAGGGCGCCGCCGGCCAGCCAGGTTTTCTGGAAGCATACGCCATGGGCCTGGGGGAGCCGGTGCCTTTGTCCGCCGAACACGGCGAGGGGCTGGCCCATCTGGTGGAGGCTCTGCTGCCCTTTCATGATGCCGCGTGCCACGAGACGGAAAAGGAGCGTGCGGACGAATCCCCCCTTACACTGGCCATCGTCGGACGTCCCAATGTCGGCAAATCCACGCTGATCAACCGGCTGCTGGGGGAAGAGCGTCTGGTGACCGGTCCGGAGGCCGGCATCACCCGCGATGCCATCACCGTGGCCTGGAACTGGCACGGCCGGCCCATGCGGCTGGTGGATACCGCCGGCGTCCGCCGCCGCACCCGGGTGGTCGATGGCCTTGAACGGCTGGCGGTTGCCGATTCGCTGGAAGCGATCAACTTTGCCCACGTGGTCGTTCTGCTCCTGGAAGCAGAAACCATGTTGGAGCGGCAGGATTTGACCCTTGCCCGCCGGGTCGTTGACGAAGGCCGTGGCTTGGTGACGGCCGTCAACAAGTGGGACACCATCACGGACCGCGCCGTGGCACGGGCACGGCTTGAAGAGCGACTCGCGCACGGGCTGCCCCAGGTGCAAAACGTGCCGGCCGTCATGCTGTCGGCCCTAAACGGGGAAGGGGTGGAGCGATTGTTGCGGGCCGTGTTTGACCTCTACGGCATCTGGAACCGGCGGATCCCCACGGCGGCCCTCAACCGCTGGCTCGAGTCGGTCACCGGGCACCACCCGCCCCCCGTGGGCCAGCATGGCCGTCGCCTGCATCTGCGCTATATGACCCAGACCGGGACGCGCCCCCCTACCTTCGTCCTGTTCACCAGCCGGCCCGAGGATCTCCCCGATTCGTATGTCCGTTATCTGGTCAACGACCTGCGCCGGACCTTTGACCTGCCGGGAGTGCCGATTCGCCTGTACCCGCGCCGCAACGATAATCCTTATGCGTGAGACCGAATTCCCTTGAGCCTTCCGATCAAGACTCCCCGCCCCTTCCCTCGGAAACGAGCGGCAGATCGCCCAGAAGCGCGCTCAATCCCAGGAAGGCCGGATAGGGGTGCGTGATGACAACGGTCGGCACCGCCGTGGTGTAGGCACGAAAACGCCCCTTGTCCTCGAACCGCGCCCGGAACAGGGAAACGGGCAAAAGGGTGGTCAGACGCGGCACGATGCCACCCGCGATATAAATTCCCCCCCGCGCGCCCGTGGTCAGAACCAGATTGCCGGCGACGGTGCCCAGCATGGCAAGGAACATCTTGAGGGTTTCAACGCACAGCCGGTCTTCTCCCGCAAGGCCGCGTTCCGTCACGATGGCGGGGTCCATCGGCCCGGCATCCTGCCCGTTCACCTCCGCCAGGGCCGAATGAAGATTGACGAGACCAGGGCCAGACAGGATGCGCTCCGCTGAAACATGGCCGAAACGCCGGCGCAAAACGGTCAGAACGGCATTTTCGTGATCGTCAACGGCCGGCATCGTGACGTGCCCTCCTTCGGTGGGCAAGGCCCGCCAGCGGGTGTCCTCCGGCAGCAGCACGGCAACACCAAGGCCGGTGCCGGCGCCCAGAACGCCGATCGGCGTCGCCGGGACCGGCGTTCCCCCACCCACCTGGAAGCAATGATCACCGGTCAGGCGCGGCACACACAAGGCGATGGCAACGAAATCGTTCACGATTTCAAGGTGTCGCAAGCCCAGTGCCCGACGGAGGTCTTCAATGGAGAACCGCCATGAATGATTGGTCAATGTCACAACATCACCCGTTATCGGCGAGGCAACGGCGAACGCGCCGATGGTGGGCCACAAAGGAGCAGGCACGTTGGCCAAATAAGCCCTGGCCGCTTCAACCGGTCCAGGAAAATCGGCGCAGGGCAGAGTCTGCTCCGCATAGGCCTCCTTTCCCGGTCGACACAAGGCAAAGCGAACGTTGGTTCCGCCGATATCGGCGATCACTCCCACCGGGCCGGAAACTGATGCGGACATGGCGGCAACTCCTGTATTTCCGGGCAAGGCGTTGTCATCAGAACGGGATTTCATCGTCGAGATCCGGCGCCCGGTCCCACCCGCTCCCACTCCCGCTACCGCTCCCACCGTTGGCGCCACCACCGCTGCCTCCGCCGGCGCCGCGCGCAGGTGCACCACCGGGGGAAGAAGCACCATACTCCACGCCTGGATCATAGGGGGGCGGTTCCGCTCCTCCACTGCCGGCGCGGCTGTCGAGCAAGGCCAGCTCGCCGCGGAAACGACCGATCACCACCTCCGTCGTATAGCGTTCAGCCCCCGCCTGATCGGTCCATTTGCGCGTTTGCAAGGCGCCCTCCAGATAGGCTTTCGATCCCTTGCGCAGGTAGCGTTCCGCGATCTCGGCCAGATTGGGATTGAAAATGACCACCCGGTGCCATTCGGTCTTCTCGCGCCGTTCCCCGGAAGCACGGTCCTTCCAACTCTCCGACGTTGCAATGGAAAGGTTCACGATCTTGGTGCCATCCTGACTGTGACGGACCTCGGGATCACGGCCCAGGTTGCCGACGAGAATGACCTTGTTGACACTGCCTGCCATCTTTCACACCCGCTGTTCTTCAAGGAGCACGTTTTCCAACGGTAACGCTAACGTTCCCGCAAAAGAAGCTTTTTTATCATGCCGTTTGCAGGAGCGGACAACGGAATCGTATGGGGATTTGTCCTTCCCCGCGCGCCCTCAAGTCCTTTCCTTCCGGGTCCACGGAACATCGTGTGTCATGAACCGAAAACAACCCTGGGCAGCCATTCCACCAGCGGCGGATAGAGCGCCACGATCATAATGCCGATGAGTTGCAAGGCAATGAAGGGAATGACTCCACGATAGATGTGCTCGGTGCGCATGACAGGCGGCGCGACACCACGCAGGTAAAACAGCGCGAAGCCAAAAGGCGGCGTCAGAAAGCTCGTTTGCAGATTGACCCCCACCAGAACACCAAGCCACACCGCGCTCATGTCGCTCATGGACAGAAGAACGGGCGCGGTGACCGGCAGGACGATGAAAATGATTTCAAAAGTATCCAGAATGAACCCCAAAACAAACATCAGGGCCATGACGAACGCCACCGCCGCCGCCGTGCCGCCCGGCAAAGTGGTCAGGAAGTCGCCGACTAAACGGTCCCCGCCCATGAGGCGAAAAACGAGCAAAAATACCGAAGCCCCGAAAAAATGACAAAAATCATCGAACTGATGTTGGCGGTTTCCTGCACCACCTGCCGCATGACGGCCCCCGATACCCGGCCGCGCACCGCCGCCAACACGATGGCGCCCACCGCCCCCCGACCGATGCCGACTCGGTCGCGGTGGCCACGCCCCCCAGAATCGATCCCAGAACGGCGACGATCAGCGCCAGCAGTGGAATCAAGGCCACCAGAACCTGCCGCCATAAGCGACGACGATCCCAAGGCGATGCGGGCAGGGCAGGGCACGATTCTGGAGAGACAAGGGATGTGATGAACACCCAGCTCATATACAGCCCCACCAGCACCAGACCCGGCACGAAGGCGCCCAAGAACAAACTTCCGACCGAAACCGGGTCGGGCGCGAAATTGCCCTTGGCCATTTGCGCTTCCGCGTTGGCGCCTTGCAGGATATCACCGATGAAAATCAGGACCGTGGACGGGGGAATGATCTGGCCCAGCGTGGCCCGAAGCGCAAATGATCCCGCTCGCAAGGCGCGGGTCATAGCCGGCCCGCATCATGGTCGGCAGGCTGAGCAACCCCATGGTGACGACCGTCGCTCCCACCACGCCGGTCGATGCCGCCAGGAACGCCACCACCACCACCACTGAATAGCCCAACCCCCCACGCACCGGGCCGAACAGATGGCCCATGGTTTCAAGAAGCTGTTCGGCGATTTTCGAGCGTTCCAGCACGTTCAGCATCACCCCGATATAACGCGAGGCAAGGGAAGCGAGGTTGACCGCATCGAACACCCCGGCCAGCCCCAGCCGAAAGCGGCAAAGATCAAGGCCGTGCCGGCCAGGGAAAAGGCGACCGGATACCCGGCCAGCAACACGCCGATGACGCCAAAGAACATCAGGAGCGACAGCATTTCGCCGGTTGTCAGGGTCCCCATCGCTCATTCTCCCGCCGGTGCGGGGGAAACGGGGGAATGTTCCAACAAAATCAGCAGGCTGCGCCCGGCCATGGCCAACCCTTGCGCGCCCACCACGGCCCCGAACACGAACAGAAAGGATTTGAGCAGATACAGGGTCGGCAGGCCATCGGTATTGCGGGCGCCCTCGCCAATGGCCCATGACCCGACCACATAGTCCCAGCTCCACACCACCAGGACCACGACATAGGGAATCAGGAAAACGACCGTGCCGGTCAAATCGACCCACGCCTGTCGCCTAACAGAAGAGGAGCGGTAAAAGATGTCAACCCGCACATGCCCATCCTTGAGCAAGGTGCGTCCGGCAACGGTCGTGAAAACCATGGCATGCAGCCATACATAAAGGTCCTGCATCCAGACTCGGCCATAACCGAAACCGTATCGCAACACCACGACGGCAAAGCATACCCCAACGATTCCCAGCACCAGCCACGAGGCCAAGCGGCCCACACGGTCATTGAACCGATCAATACCGTGCACGAAAACAGCCAGCGCCTTCATCCCATCCCCCCGCAGAACCTCCCCCTCTCTCTGCACTGTCGAGGGGCCTGTCAAATCATGTGAATTCCGAAGAATACGAAAGAACTCGTTTCAAGGAACGTCGCAAGTTTTATGCATCACTTTCCAACGGCATCGGGCCTGCGAAGCAAAAGGCAGTCCGCGCGGCGTTGTTTCAGGGTCTCGCAGACCGACACCGCCGCCCGCATGTCATCATAGGGTCCGGCATAGACCCGATATGCCGGGTCCCGCCCAGCAGATCATCGTGGTGGTTGGCCAGATGCTGCCATGCCGCGTGGGCCTGCTCGGCCTTGGCAAAGGATCCCAGTTGCAGGCGAATGCCCGTCAGTGCCTCTGGTTGGGGAGAGGAACGGGAGGATGTTTTTCCTAACGGCTTGGGATCTTCCCGCGGCTCTTCGCGCGCCGGTTTCTCCCGCGAAGAAGGGGGTGCGGTCTGTGGCTCGGAGGAAGGTGGGACAAGAAGTTCCGAGTCCAGGCGCCCCGTATAATACAGGGTGCCGAACGCGGCGGTGATCACGTCCGCCTCGGCGGCGAGGGCTTCGCTCTGCGCGTTGATTATGATCGGTTTCCCCTTTCAAGACATCGAGCAGCGAGCGGGTCCCAAGCTGGCGTTCCCGGCGCGCCAGATCCAGGAACTCTCCGGCCAGATTGGCCTGATAGTGCCGCAGTTCGGCCAGCTTTTGCGACTGGATGTAGCTGTTCCAACTATTGCGCAACGGCTGGATCACCGAATCCTTGACTTCCGTATAGCGCTGTCTCGTGGCATCCACGGCCAATTCGGCGGCCTTCAGCGTATTGACGGCCGTCAAACCCGTATTGAACAGCCAGCTGACCTGTGCCTTCACTGCGGTTTCTGTTCTGGCGCCAAGGGTGCCGCTGGCATTCTGTTTGCGCTTATGATCGGCCACAAGTTCAACCTTGGGAAAGAAGCCGGCCCGAGCTGCCTTGACCCTTTCCCGGGAGAGGGTATCCTCCAGCATGACCCCTTTAAGCTGCGGGTTTGTTGTCTCGGCGATGGCGATCGCTTCCTCAAGAGTGGGGGGCAAAGCGTCCCGCGGGATCGGTGGCAACCGCATGGTGGAAAAATCACCCGGATCCCGGTTGAAAACCGCCTGGAACGTGCTGATCGCCTTGGAAAATTCAAGTTCGGCGTTAACCCGGCGGTCCTG
>WOUV01000174.1 GCA_009773045.1 Rhodospirillaceae bacterium
TGGCCGCGACGGCGCCCACCGTCGTCGCGAACAAAGCCGCCAGCATGACGCCCAGCTTGATCGTCATGCGCAATTCCATCGCCTTCATGTCGGACCGGACCGCGGTGCTCTCGGCCTTCATGTCGGCGCGCATCGCAACGTTCTCGGCCTTCATGTCGGACCGGATCGCGGCGTTCTCGATGGCTTGCCGATGTTCCGATTCGCGTAGGGCAGTCTTGACGTCGGCGATGGCTGCCATGGTTTCAGTCTTGACGTCGCTGATCGCGGCCATGGTTGCGGCGTGCGCCTCGCGCAAGTCGGCCTTGTTTGCCGCGGCCAAGCGGTCGATGTCGGCCTTGGTGGCGACTTCGGCGATGGCGAAGGCTTCGGCCATGGCTTCGGACACATCGGCGGCCTGCTGATGCTCAAAGCCGGCGGCTTCCAGCTTGCGCACCAGTTTCAACGTGTCGAAGGCAACGGCAAGCGCCATGGGAAATGCTCCTAAAACTCCATCCCCCCAAACGTGGGCCGGGAGAAAGACAGAGTCAACGGAGAAACAGAAAAGCACGCTCCGTCATCGCCCCCCCCTCTACCTATTTTCCAATCGTCACGCTCAGTCATCTCTTCGTCACACGTAACCCATTGAAACAGCACGCAAAAACGCGGCGGTGACGAGGGTGACGGAGATTTCCCCACTTTCCTGTTTTTTCTTACACCACCCAACGGCGCCGCAGAGACAGCGGATAGCGCCAAGCCGACGTCACGCCCTCCTCCTCCCGCTCCCTATATTCCTTATTTGTTCTCAATAAAGTCAACAGAGGAAGAAGACGTTCGTCGTCACCCAACCCCTTTTCACCACAAAGCCAAACGGCATCCGATGTGCGGCCGTTGACCGCTCCTTCCCCCTGACCTGCGATGGACGCCGTGCATTGCGCCGCTTTTTCCGCCGCGTCCTGACACTGGACCGACACAAGTATCTCGGGAAGATGAAGGGGAATCGCCAACCCCTTGAATTTTCTGGTGGAGCTGAGGAGGATCGAACTCCTGACCTCTACAATGCCATTGTAGCGCTCTCCCAACTGAGCTACAGCCCCTTATAGGGCATCTTATCCAAACCTTGATCCGGCGTCAAGTCGGATTTTTGATTCTTGTCGTTGGAAGCCGCGGCTTTCAGTTCATACAAAAACTCAAGCGCCTGACGCGGGCTTAAACGATCGGGTTCGATCCCCGCCAGCAGGCGTTCAACCTGCGAAAGCGTTGGAACAGCCTTTGGGCGTGCCGCGGCGAATAAAGGCAGATCCTCGATCAAACGCGCCACCGCTCCCCGCTGACCGCTGTTTTCCAGCATGGCAAGAACCTCCTGTGCCCGCGCCAAGACCGAATCGGGCAAACCAGCCAGCCGGGCCACATGAAGGCCATAGGAGCGATCGGCGGCGCCCGCCGCCACCTCGTGCAGAAAGATAATCTGATCGTGCCATTCCCGAATGCGCATGGTGTGGCAGGCCAAACGAGGAAGTCGCCCGGCCAGGGCCGTCAGTTCGTGATAGTGCGTCGCAAAAATGCCGCGGCATCGCACCACATCATGCAGATGTTCAACGGTCGCCCACGCAATGGACAGACCATCGAACGTGGCCGTCCCCCGGCCGATCTCGTCCAGAATCACGAACGAGCGGGCAGTGGCCTGGTTGAGGATGGCCGACGTTTCGATCATTTCCACCATGAACGTGGAATGTCCGCGGGCAAGATCATCGGCCGCCCCTACCCGGCTGAACAGACGATCCACCACACCGATGCGGGCCGATTCCGCCGGCACGAACGAACCGGCCTGCGCTAGCACGGCCATCAAGGCGTTCTGGCGCAAAAAAGTGCTTTTGCCCGCCATGTTGGGACCGGTCAACAGCCACAGCGCCCCCGCATCATTCAGCCGGCAATCGTTGGTCACGAAGGGCGCGTCGCGACGGCCCGCCTCCACCACCGGATGGCGCCCCCCCGTGACCTCGAAATCCGTGGAACGGTCCACCACCGGCCGGCAATAATGGCGTTCGACAGCCAGCGCCCCCAGGGCGGAGACCACGTCCAGAACCGCCATCGCCTGGGCGGCCGCGGCGATGTCTTCGGCATGCCGGGTGACCTCGCCCACGAGAGTGTCAAAGATTTGCCCCTCCAGGGCCAGGGCCTTCTCCAGGGCATCGTGACGGCGCCCTTCCAGGGCCGACAGCTCGACCGTGGTAAAGCGAACCGTGTTGGCCATGGTCTGGCGATGGATGAACTTCTCGGGATCGGCCATGAGTTTGTCGGCCTGCCGGGCCGGCACCTCGATGTAAAAACCCAGCACGTTGTTATGGGCCACCTTCAGCGTAGCGAGGCCGGTTGCCGTGGCATAACGGTGCTGGAGGGCGGTGATCAGGCGCCCGCTTTCATCCCGCAACAGCCGCAGAGAGTCTAGGGCAGGGTCGTACCCCTCGGCGATGAAACCGCCATCACGGGGTTGCAGGGGCAGATCGGGCACCAGCGCCCGCGCCAGCCGGTCCACCAGTTCCGCGTGATGCCCAAGGGCCTGGACCGCCGCCAGCAGAACCGGCGGGGCCGGCGCCGATCCGGTCCCGACGATGGCGATGCGCATCCCCGGTCCCTCGGCCAGGGCATCGCGGAGGGCGGCAAGATCGCGCGGTCCCCCTCGTCCGACCGACAGCCGCGACAAGGCCCGTTCGATATCGGGACAGCACCGCAGTTTCTCGCGTACCGTCGTGCGCACCCTCTCGTGATCATGAAAGAACTGTACCGCGTCCAGACGTTCGGCGATGGCCGCGGGATCGGTCAAGGGCGCCGCCAGATGGTGCGCGAGCAGACGCGCGCCCCCACCGGTGAGGGTACGGTCGATGGCCGTGCGCAAGGCGTTGCGTTCATCACCGCTTTGGCTTTTCAGGATTTCAAGGTTGCGGCGGGTCGCGGCGTCAAGGGCCATGACCGCATCGGAACGCAGCCGTCGGGGGGGCGGCAACCGGGGCAGGTGGCCTTTCTGGGTAAGGGTGATATAATCGATCAGCGCGCCGGCAGCGGCGATTTCAGCGGGTTCAAACGCGCCGAATCCCTCAAGAGATGCAACGCCGTAAAGCGCCTCCAGCCGCAGGCGGGCATTGAGGCCATCGAACCGGCTGGGAGGCTGGGGATTGAGGACCGCCAGCCACTCGGCCAGCGGTGCCCGCACATCGGCCCGTTGCAGCAGGCGTTCGGAAACCAGCACCTCCCCAGGGGAAATCCGGGCCAGAACGGCGCCCAGATCCTGGAGCACGGGCGTTTGGACCTGGAAGTCGCCGGTCGAGACGTCAACCCACGCCAGACCCAACGCTCCCTGGCTTTCGGCCAGGGCCGTGAGATAATTGTGATCGCGCGCCTCAAGCAGTTCGTCCTCGGTCAGGGTGCCGGCGGTGACGACCCGCACCACCGCCCGTTCCAGAACGGCTTTCGCCCCCCGCTTGTGGGCCTCCGCCGGGTCTTCCATCTGCTCGCAAATGGCCACACGAAAGCCCTTGCGCACCAGGCGGGCAAGGTAGGCGGCATGGTTGCGGACCGGCACCCCGCACATGGGGATATCCTCCCCCTGATGCCGGCCACGCTTGGTCAGCGCAATATCAAGGGCCGCCGCCGCCTGTACCGCGTCTTCGAAAAACATTTCATAAAAATCGCCCATGCGATAGAATAGAAGACACTCAGGGTGTTCCCGTTTGATGGCCAGAAACTGTCCCATCACCGGGGTGACCGCGGAGTCGGACGTAGAATCAGACGTAAGGTCGGACACAGGAAGCAGGGGGGGTTCGGTCATGGCCTTTCAATTTCGTCACGGCTGCATGATACCACGAACTGCCAGTACGGCGCCCTCTATACCAAGGGGATAGCCAGCGGCAAAATTCTTTGCAAAAAATAGCACGGGGGAGACGTGGCCGTGAGCGAAAGGCGGATACGGGAACTGGTGGGGGTGTTTCATGACCGCGCGCGATTCGAGGAGGCCATCACGGAACTGGTCGCGGCGGGGTTCACGCACGATGCCCTCAGCATCCTCAGTTCCCACGAAGCGATCGAGGCCACCGAACCCCCCGGCAAGACCGTCCGGGAAATCCTTCTGCCGCTTCTTTCGGAACTGAAATACGACGGGCCGCTGGTATCGGCGGGTCTGATCGCGCTGGCTTCAGGGCCGCCCGCCGCCCTGGCCGCGGGGCTGCTGGCCGCAAGCGTTGGCGGGGCCGCCCTGCGAGAGATCCTCGCCGAAATCACCGCCATGCCCCACACCGAATACTTCGAACGGGCGTTGGAGGCCGGAAACCTGATTCTGTGGGCGGTGATCGATACGCCGGAGCGTGAAGCCACGGCGCGGGCGGTGTTCGAACGGTACGGGGCAGACAATATCCACATCCACCTGCACGGAAATGACCGGAAAAACGGGCCGGACCGTTCCCCCGACGGCGGGGAACCTTGAAGAACCAATCCTCTGCATTGCTGACGTCCGGCGCCATCATGCGTAGCTGACGACGAACGATGAACAGCACCGAGGGGGAACGATGGAACGAAGCGCATTGTTTAAAGATACTTGGGTTTGTACTGGGCTTCATTCTAGTGATGCCCGTCATTGCTTTTGACGGCGAATCATGGATCTCTCCCTTGCGTATCCGGGATAGAGGGACGGTTCATGGTCAGGAAAGAGATTGC
>WOUV01000175.1 GCA_009773045.1 Rhodospirillaceae bacterium
TGACCGCAATCTCTTTCCTGACCATGAACCGTCCCTCTATCCCGGATACGCAAGGGAGAGATCCATGATTCGCCGTCAAAAGCAATGACGGGCATCACTGGTTCCGACACCAGATTTTCCGTCTGCCCGCGAGACAGATGCAGTGTTTGTCCCCTGTACCATTCCTCGGTGTTGGTGACGACCAGAAGGTCGACGTCCCCCGTGGGTGTTGGTTGCGCTGAAATGCGCTTCGTTGTCATGATCATAATTATTCTTCTCTATGGCACGGGCATGAGAAATGCCGTGATGACCCACGGCACGGCCACCGCCAGCAGCCCCAATACGGGGCCGCCGACAGCGATGAGGACGAGGCGGATGGCGGGCCTCATGCCGCTTCCTGGATCACGCGCCGGGTGTGCTCGTGGAGAGCCGTCGCGACGATTTTCCCCACGTGATGCCGGGCTTCCGTGCTGTCCATGTGAGGCAGCAGCGCGCTCACGATATTCCGCGCGGCTTCATGGAATCGGGGTGGGGGGACTTTCATATTGAGGATTTCGCCCAATTCCTGGATGACGCCATCCGCCAGGATTTGGTGCAGGGGTCCGGCCATTGCTTTTATGACATCGGAGTCGAACGCAATGTTGTCGATGAGGGCATTGGTTAACGCGCATGCGTACATGGTGTTTCCTTTGTGTTGATGTGTGCCGCGCAACGCGCGGAACAGCCGGGATGGGGTTCGTTTCATTTTCTTTCTCACATCTGGGATGCCCGATTTTGGGGCACCCAGATATGGCTTCGCGGCACGGCCAGGTAGTTGACGATGGTGCATTTTTCGCACAACCACGGCCCGTTGCCGTTCTGCCAGAACCCCCGATGGCCGCACTTCTTGCACGGCGCGCAGGGCAGGCCGCTGGCATCGACGATGGTTGGCGGCAGAGGCTTCATGGCGCTTTCTCGTCGAGGCGCGCATACTCCGCCTTGAGAGCGGCGATCCTCTCCTGGAGCTTTTCTTTCCCGACCACCTTCCCAGGCGGTGTGCATTTCCTCGGCCTTCCTGGATGCGAGCAGAAGCTCGGCGGCCAGACTGACGGCTTCCAGCGGACTCAGCGTGGCCACGGAGAGGGACTCCGTCTGGCCGCCGGCGATGCCGCGCTCGACCCTTCGGATCTCCACTTCATGCGCACTCGTTACATTTGCTTCGTGGTGCGTCATGACGCGGCCTGCAATTCTTCGATTGCCTTTTCCAGGCTCTCGTATTGGGCTTCCATGGCGGCGCGCCGTTCCTCCGGGGTCGCCCAGGCGTGCCGTTCATTGGCCGCCTTAGCGAGGGCGATGAGTTCCTCCGCCAACGCGATCGTCTCCTGTGCCGTGAGCATGACCAGGTGGGTGATGAACTCTCCCCCCCGGCCAGGGTTGGCCCGGACCCGTACCAGCGCCACATCGCCACCCGCCATTGAGGCAGGTGCAAGACAAACGCGGATTGATGTTTTTGTCATGACGCGGCCTCCTCCTGCGTCGCTTCCGGCCACGTCACGGTTCCGCCCAGGCCGGCGATGATGTCGAAGGCCACGTCCCGCAATTCGGCCCGTGTGACAGGCACGGCGTAGAGATCGCCGCCGTGGTGGATCATCAGGGCGATCTCGCCCGCCGTTGTTGTGCCGATCGTCCAGGGGGCGGGATGGAGGCGGATCATGGTGTGCCTTCCTCGGCGAGGATGTTTTTGATTTGCGTCATTCGTTTGGTGACGGTTTTCCGTGCGTTTACTTGGACTTGCCATCTGATGATGACGCCGATGGCGAGTTCCCAATCCGTGATTGGTCCATCTTTCAGGGGGTGTCCTGCGCGATGGTTGGCGAGTGTCATGCCTGCCGGCGGTGGGGTTTCCCACTGCACGCGCGCAGAGCACTCCCGGCAGAACGGCGGCTCCTCCTTCGGCGCCGACGCGGATGCGGCGGGCGGGGGGAGCGCGGGAGGGAGGGGGCAAGGGAGGCTGGCCGGCTTGGGTGCGGCGCTAGTGCATGCAGATCGTGATCATGGCATGGCGCACGGCGGCGGCTTGTTCGGTGCGTGACAGGGCGCAGAGCACCAGGGCCTGGCCCTCGTTCAGCCAGTATTCCTTGCCGGGGCGACCGCCCTTGGAGGAGGAGGTTATTTCCACGGTGGAAATAACCCCGTGGGTCTCTAGTTCCGTTCGGTTCCGCTCGATCAGCTTGCGGATTGTCACGGGATTGGTGAACCCCAGCCGCTCGGCAAGCGTCAGGTCACGCACGCGCGGCTCGCTGCTGTCGATGGTGGTGTTCATGTCGGAGAGGGTGAGTCCGGGCAGACTCGGGGCGTTGGAATCGGCGCTCATGCGCAAGCCTCCTTGACGGCGTTGAAACGCGCCGTCGGGAAGCCTTGCAGAGCCACCCTGGCGGCGGGTGCTACAACTTCTTCAAGGAAAAGCCCGGTCGTTACCGATACCGGACACCCGCCATGGGGTGATACGCTGGACAGAATCCGGGCATAGAAAAACCGCCGTGCGCAAAGGCCGTGGCGGTTGACCGCCTTGAAGGAGTTTGTAGCTCCACCTTTGACGCTACGCGCCCCGTTTGGCGGGGTCAAGGGGAATGTGCGCGCCTTGACTCCCCCGCCGCGCGCGCCATGCTGATTGGGAACCAAACCACCAGCATGGGAACCCGTCATGATCAAAAGGCAGCGAAAATCAGCGACGCCTGTAGATGTCGTATCGGCGATTGAAAAACTTTGTCGCTGTATTGAATCGATTGAACGATCAATATTGATGTTTGCGGATCGCTTCAAACCATTCCACAAGGAAAAGCATGAAATACATCCCCCGCATCCTGAATGGCTTGAGAAACTCGCGCGTCGCCGAGAGCCGGCCAATGCATCGGAAATGTTCCGCGTGGCGTTCCGGCGCATTGAATTCATGGAACGTGACCTTGCAGCCATCCGTTCAAGGGTAGAGAGAGCGGAAAGCGGAAACCTCCTTTCGGACGAGGTTTTGCCATACCTCAAGCTGCTGGATAAGAAATGATCGACTATCATTTCCCCCTCCGCGTGCCCGATTTGCGCAGCCGGCGAAACAAATCCTTCACCCGTGAAAGGATTCCCCTCCGCGTGTCCAATTTGCGCAGGCGGCGCAGCAAATCCTTCATCCACAAGCGAACGAGGTTTGCCTCGATGATTTGACGGCGGCGCATCTCCGCCACCATGACCCACATTTTGTCCTTGCGCCGGGCCTGCCGGCGCAAATGGCGTGCGTGGTTGTGCATTTGCCGGCGTGCCCATATTCTGGAGAGAAGAATCACACCTCCCTTGCGGTCGAACGTCGCCAAGTCTGCCATTTTCCAGAGAATGGGATCGAATATCGCCGTGGGCTTCATTTCAATAGGTCCCGTTCCGTTGTTTTTTCCCCGAAACGTGGGAGAATGCCGCGCAGGCGGTGGAGGAGCGCAGGCAACGCCCCTCCACCCATCCCCTCCCCACTGACACTGAGCAGGAGACATCCCATGCAGAAATGGACCTTACGGACTTCCGTTGGCTTGTTCTGGATCGCGCCCGATCGCGATCACCGTTACACGCTCGGTCTTGACGATGAAACGCTGGGGAATTACCACTCTCCAGGGAAAGCGGGCGATGATGTGTTTCTTCATGCCACGGGACATTCCCCGTGGGACGAGTCATCATTTTCCGCCCCGGAAGACATTTCCGAATGGTTGAAAGCCTGAGCCTTGGCGTCGATTGCATCCAGGTGCCGGCGCGCGTCCGGGTCCAGCCGGCGCAGCATGTCGTGGAGCGTTTCACGCGGAACGACAACAAGGTCGAACTTGCGCAGTCGCTCCATGGCATCACTGCCGATCTCGGATCTCGCGAGCCACCGCCATTTGTTGAGTGCATCAACGCTGGCCACGCCCGTGGATAGGCGCGCCAAGTCTCTGGGGATGAGGAAGTGTGTCGGGTCGTTGGTCGCGCCAACGATGAAGAACGGTTGCTCGTCCATGAATGAAATCCTTCTTTTTGTGTGACGCCATGCCGCTTCCGTTCGGAAGCGTGTGGATCGGTGATTGCTGACAAGCCGTTTCGTGTTCCGCGAATCGGGGTCAGGGGGAATGTGCGCGCCTTGACTCCCCGTCCTTGCGTGCCCATGGTGAAGGAAGAGCCGATCGAAAGGATCCCCATGGCTACCGCTGTTGCCTTTGACACCCTGAAACTGGCGCGCAAACTGGAAGCCGCTGGCTTCGAGCATAAACAGGCCGCCGATACCGCCGAGG
>WOUV01000176.1 GCA_009773045.1 Rhodospirillaceae bacterium
AGTTCAATTCATGGGAAAATCCGGTGGCAATCAGGCCCTCGCAGACAGCAGTGACATGGCGGTCTTTGAGAACGAACATCTCATCGATGATCTTGAATGTTTTGACGCCATGCAGCCGGTAGAGTTTCTCGACCTCCGCCACCACCGAGACCGGTGAGCGCATGCGGTAGCGGTTGGCGTTGAATGGGGCGTTGATGCAGCAGAAAGAGCAGCGATAGGGGCAGCCCAAGGACGTATAGATGGAAGCATAGGGCTGACGGGTGGTGATATCTTCGAAACACTACCAGTTGTGGGCGCTGTATTTGTCCATCGGCAGCAGATCCCAGACATCTCCGGGCATTTCGGCGTCGAGATCGTGAATGAGGGCGGGGACGGGATTGATGATGATTTCCCCATCCTTGCGCCAGGCCAGTCCTTCAACTTTAGCGAGATCCCCTTGCCGATCGGCGCGCAACACATCGAGGAGCTGGCGGATGGTGACCGGCCCTTCGCTGTTGCAGGCGTAATCGACCGGTTCTTCTTCCAGCGTGCGCCGGGTGAGGGCGGCGACATGGCCGCCGATGATGATGATGGGAATTTCCGCCTTTGATGTCGGCGACGGTTTCCGCCCCCCAGCCCTCAGCTTCCGAATCGATGATATCGATGATAAACCCCTTGCGGCGCACATAGTCGCCGATGAGGCGGCACCACAGCGGCGGCTCGACGGCGGTCAGGTCGCGGCCAAGATCCTGATAAATACGGTCGCGCCCGCCGGGATGGATGAGAAGAAGATCGAACGCCGTCATCATCGTTGCCTATACATTGCCATAAACGCTGTTGCGGATAGAGACTAGGCGGGCGTGAACCCCACCTTGCCGATCTTTTCATTGGAAACGATATAATCGCGCTTGTCCGGGTCTTCGCCGATGGACGATTCGAGAAAGACAAAACTCTGCTCGCGAATCTTTTCGCAGAGTTCCATCTTCGAGAGATTGGCGTCGGAAAGGCCGACATTATAAGGCTGGCCGCGCAGGATTACGGTGCCCCCTGCCCTTCGCATGGGTGGGCAGAAGTGTCCATGTCGCAAGGCTTTTGCATGCTCAAATACCGTGTCCAGATATCCAGGGTGCGACTGTCCACCGGGGGAGCATCAAGGGTAAAGGCAGGGACGCGCCAGGTGCGCTGAACCATGTAAAGGTTGGTGTTGCCCGCCACCACCTTGACCAGATTCACCTCCCCCTGCCCGTCCTTCCCACCCGGACAGCCGACCAGCAGGAAGGCGCCCGGATAGCCGTTGACTCTGCCCTCCTGGATCGGCCGGGTTACGAGGTCGGGGCAACCGGCCCTGGCCTCGGTCACGGACTGTTCCAGCACCGCCCGCGGATTGGCCCGGCCCATGTTCTTCACTTCGCGAAAGACAACCATGTCCCGCCACCCGGTTCCCTCCTGCCCCGGCGGCACCAGAAAGACCTCCTCCAGGACGGCGGTGTGCGTATCATGGTGGACGACCCAGCCCGGCGGACGGCTGACCTCAAGCCCCTCACCACGGCGCGGCTCTGCCGCCGATGCGTGAAGGGACGCCGAAACGACGGCAAGGAACAGGGCAACTGGACGTATGGCGCGTGTCGCACTCATGGAAAACCTCCTTCTATTCCCCGATCAACCGGCTGAGAATGTAATGCAGAATGTCGCCATGGCGGTAGTAATCCCGTTCATACAATGTCTCGATCCGGCTTTGGGCCACGAACGGAACGCTGGTCCCATCGGCCCGGTGCACCATGACCGTCACGTCCCCCGACCGCTTCATGGTGGCAAGACCCGTCATGTCGAACCGCTCGCTGCCATCGAGTCGAAGGGTTTTGCGTCCCTCCCCTTCCTTGAATTGCAGCGGCAGGATTCCCATGCCGATCAGGTTGGAGCGATGAATCCGTTCGAAACTTTCAGCGATCACGACCCTGACCCCAAGAAGCGCCGGTCCCTTGGCCGCCCAATCCCGGGAAGAACCGGTGCCGTATTCCGTGCCGGCGATCACGACAAGGGGCACGCCTTCTTCCCGGTAACGCATGGCGGCATCGTAAATGGGCATGATGGCGCCGCTTGGGACATGGCGCGTCACGCCGCCCTCAATGCCGGGGGTCATTTCGTTGCGAATGCGGATGTTGGCAAAGGTGCCCCGCATCATCACCTCGTGATTGCCGCGCCGGGCGCCATAGGAGTTGAAATCTGTAACCGCAACGCCCCTCTCCCGCAGATAAAGACCGGCCGGGCTGTTCTCGCGGATGGAACCGGCGGGCGAGATGTGATCGGTCGTCACCGAATCTCCCACAAGCGCAAGACAGCGGGCGCCCTGGATGTCAACGAGATCCTCCGCCGCGCCGCTGCGGATATAAGGCGGGAAATAGGGCGGCGCCTTGACATAGGTGGACGCGAGGTCCCAGGCATAGGTCTCGCCGCTGGCGGTCACACCCTTCTGCCAGGCTTCCGTTCCCGTGAACACATCGGCATACCGGGCGCGGAACATCTCTGGCGTCAACGCCTGGGCGAGTGTCGCCCGGATCTCCTCTGCGGAGGGCCAGATGTCGCGCAGAAACACCGGATTCCCGTCGGTGCCCACGCCAAGGGGTTCGCAGGTCAAATCAACGGTCATGGAGCCGGCCAGCGCATAGGCCACCACCAGCGGCGGCGAGGCCAGATAGTTGGCCCGGGTGTGGGGACTGACCCGGCCTTCGAAATTGCGGTTGCCGGAAAGCACCGCGGCGGTCACCAACTGGCCGGTTTCGATGGCCTGCACCAGGGGTTCGGCCAACGGACCGGCATTGCCGATACAGGTGGTGCAGCCATACCCGACCACATTGAACCCAAGCCGATCCAGAGAGGATTGCAGACCCGCCGCCGCCAGATAGTCGGTCACCACTTGGCTGCCGGGGGCGAGTGAGGTTTTCACCCACGGCCGGGTCGCAAGCCCCTTTTCAACCGCCTTTTTGGCCAGAAGACCCGCGGCGATCATGACCGAGGGGTTCGAGGTGTTGGTGCACGACGTGATGGCGGCGATCATCACATCGCCACACCCGATAGAATGACTGGTTCCCGACACCTCCACCTTTTTCGCCGGGTCCGTTTCCGCCGCGAAACCGGGAAGGGCTTCAAGAAAAGCCTGCTTGACGACGGACAGGGCCACCCGATCCTGCGGGCGGCGCGGACCGGCAAGGCTTGGCTCGACGGTGGTCAGATCGAGAGCGACCGTATCGGTGAATTCCGGCTCCCACCCGTCCGCCTCCCGCCACATCCCCTGTTTCCTGGCATAGGCTTCGACCAGTCTGACCCGGTGGGGATCGCGACCGGTGAAGGAAAGATAGGCGATGGTCTCGCGGTCGATGGGGAAAAAACCGCACGTTGCGCCGTATTCGGGAGCCATGTTGGCGATGGTGGCGCGATCGGCGATCGTGAGTGCAGCAAGCCCCTCGCCGTAAAACTCGACGAACTTGCCAACCACCCCTTTGCGGCGCAGCGTTTCGGTCACGGTCAGAACCACATCGGTTGCGGTGACCCCTTCGCGAAGGTGGCCGAATACCCGCACCCCCACCACTTCCGGCAACAGCATCGCCACCGGTTGCCCCAGCATGGCGGCCTCGGCCTCGATCCCCCCCACTCCCCAGCCCAGCACGCCAAGGCCGTTGATCATGGTGGTATGGCTGTCGGTGCCAACCACGCTGTCAGGATAGGCAACACGGGTGCCATCCGCGTACTGATCCACCCATACCCCCTGAGCCAGGTATTCGAGATTCACCTGATGGCAAATGCCGGCCCCGGGTGGGACGACGCGGAAGTTGTTAAATGTGGCCTGTCCCCAGCGCAACAGGGCATACCGTTCACCGTTGCGCTGAAATTCAAGGGCCATGTTCTTTTCTGCCGCCCCGGCGGTGCCGAAGTGATCCACCATCACCGAATGATCGATGACAAGATCAACCGGGGACAAAGGGTTGATTCGGCGCGGATCGCCCCCCACGGCCGCCATGGCCTCGCGCAGGGCGGCAAGATCGACGATCGCCGGAACGCCGGTGAAATCCTGCATGAGAACACGGGTCGGGCGATAGGCGATGGTCTGATCGGAATGGTGCTTCCCTGACCAGCCCACGACGGCCCGGATGTCGGCGATGGTGACGGTGCGCCCGTCTTCGAACCGCAACAAGTTTTCAAGCAAGACCTTTAGCGAGAACGGCAGCCGTTCAGTGTAGCCGCTGGCACCATACGAGCATGGGGGTATACTCTCTGCTCTTTACAAAAGGAAAAGCAAAGATAGCCGCTCCCGTTCAAGACCGCAAACGTTTCATCGTGTCCCCAACAGGGCAATCGGGTGTACCCTGGGTGATTTGCATTCTGCCTGTTGACTCCGTTCCCGATCTTCATATCTCTCCAAGACGTTCCAGAATCGATTCCCAGTCCATGAACATATCGTTGTCACCCGCATCGTCATTGGTGGCGTTGCCTTTTCCCGTGTTCTTGCGGTTTCCAAGAATGTGCAGGGATTCCATCACCGCCCGGGCATCGGCCAGGTGGCGGTCGTAAAAGCCGACCCGGGTTCCGCGATACAGGGCCACATGCAGCCGTCCGTTCATGCCGCGGCGGAAAACGGGCGGGGCGATGTCCTGGCGTTTGTTCCTGCGACCGGCGATGGATCGTCCGCCGGCCAGGGGCGGGAAAAAGGTCAGGGACTGCAAGGGCAGGCCATCCATGGTCCAGATCTCTTTGAAATCGGGAACACGATTCCAGGCGGTCGGCACCTGCACTTCGTAAACGCCACGGATTCGGTAGGTTCCGGGCACGATCAGCTCATGGGTCGTACACGCGGGCAAAAGCACTCCCAGCACCACGGCGAAAACCGGAAACGGGGAAGAACGTGTCCTTTCCGGCCCTTCCCCCTTTTCAGTCTTCCGCATCTTCCGGTGTTTCATGCCGATGGAGCCTTTTTTCTAGGACAGCGCGGTCCGGGGCGTCCGGGCGGAGGGACAGATAGCGAGTGTAACAGTCCCTGGCCTTGTCCGTGTAACCCATCCGTCCATGCAAAAAGCCAAGCGAGCGGAACACCTCGGGCGGGGCATCCCGTTCCAGGCTTGCATCCAACAGGCTGCGCACGGCGCGCGGCATGTCGCCGGGAGCGTTGCGCAGCCGGTACAACTCGCCCTGATAAAACAACAGATCGCCCCTGTCTCCGGGCACGCGCAAAAGATGATCGAGCAAATGTTCAGTGCGCTTGAAGTGGCCCAGTTTCAAGTTGTCCGCCAGAAACAAGGCCCGCAGCGGCCGCAGGACATCCAGATGACGGTCGGGCGGCGGTGTGGCAGGGGCGCCGTACCGCCTGGCGCGCGTTCGCGAAGATACTCTGCCCGGTCCTGTGCGGGCGGATGCGTGGCGAGAAACGACAGCCAGCGCGGGTCTTCCCCGGCCAGTTCCTGTTGCGTGATCATCATATCCCAGGTTTGCGCCGCGGCGAACGGATCATAGCCCGCATCGGCCAACAGCCGCAGGCCCACCACATCGGCTTCCCGCTCGTTGTCACGGCTGTAGGCGCGGGAACTCCCAATGATCAGGGTCTGCAAAAAATCACTGGAATCAAGCCCCCAATACACCTGCGTGCCCAAACCCAGAAAAACCCCCACCGTGCTCGCCAGACGTTCCCAGCGGTAGCGGGCGATGCTGTGACGACGCAGATAATGGCCGATTTCGTGGACCAGAACGGCGGCCACCTGGGATTCGCTCAAACATTGCAACAGAAAGCCGGTATGGATGAGCATCCCGCCGGTCGGCATCATGGCGGCGTTGAATAGGGCATTGGCAATGGGAGCCGCCCAGCCGGCACAGGATGTCGCGCAGATACGCCTCAAGGGCGGGATCGCGCAAGGCGGACGGCAGCGTTTTCAAGCCAGGACTCGTCGGCATTGGAACGCTGCCACAGCCCCTTTTCGTCGTCATCGACCGGCCGGTAGCCGGGTGGCAGATCGACGGCAGGGGAATCATCCACTTCCGGCACCGCGGCCGGCTGCCGCAGACTCTGACAGCCCGCCAGCATTCCGCAGGCACACAGTCCCGTCATGAAGTGACGCCGGTCAAGGAATCGAAAGGATGTGGCGAAAGGCTCACCGTGCCCTGCGTCTTGTTTTCTGTCCCCTCTTTTCATCGCGGCATGCCGGCGAGGAGTCGGGATGGACCGAACAACACGCCGACGACGACCTGAAGCACGATGCGGCTGACATCGGCGTAACTGTCATGGACCGACAGAAACAAGGCATGATCGGCCCCCGTATGGAGGCGTAACGGGGCAACGGCTTCCTCTCCCAGGGACCAGTCGAACCGGCCCTGCTTGTTCGGCAGGCGTTGCACGGGTTTGGAATGATGGTCCTTGATGACCGTTCCCATAAGGATGCTGACGGCGATGGCCTGTGTGATCTCCGCGGCGTGCCGTGAGTTGGGAGAGGGTTCTCGATACTCGCTGAGGATCGCTCCCTCCAGCATCCCGGCTAAATGATGCCCCATATGTTCTTTTGCCGTTTCCGTCCAGGAGCCGTTTGGGGTGAGGAAACCGCCCGCACTGAGTTCGAACAGCAGCACATCGGGCGGCATCAGGATAATTGTCGGCTTTTGCGCATCATAACGGGGCAGATCCGGGGAACGGACAAAAAAACGATCCGCCGTGCAGCCCGTCACGGCCAGCACCGCGGCCAGCGTTATCGTGACCACCCAAAGCGATACACTCTTGCTCCCCAAGACAGCCACGTTTCCCCCCATGGGCGCCCGCGGATCGACGACTCCTCGTCAGCACACATCGTCATCGGCACACACCCCCATGCGCAGAATCCCCTCTGCGCATAACGGAACGTGAGCGCCTCTGCACTCCCCCGCGCATACACAAACCAGCTGACCATCTATCAGTTTAGCGCAATGGGTTGTTGACGGCACGAATCTGCGTGTGATTCAAGGGGTCTAGCTTTGATGGAAGGGGGACTCAAATCGT
>WOUV01000177.1 GCA_009773045.1 Rhodospirillaceae bacterium
ATACAATCCAACAGCCAAACCATTCGTTTGGCGAAAGCGCGAAGTCAAAGGATCACAGCTTAGAGATACTATCGTTAATTTATGCAATTATACACTAGCCGCCTGTGAACGTTTGATTCCCGCCCTTTGAGGAGAAGAATACCCGATGGCCCGCGTCCTGCAAGTCATGGCGGGCGCCGCATTCGGCGGCGCGGAAGCCTTTTTCGTCCGCCTAGCTTTGGCGTTGCATAGGGCGAGTATAGCCCAGCATGTCATCATCCGCACCCATCCGCAGCGGGCCGCACTGTTGCGCGCCGGGGGCCTGCCGCCGATGGAACTGTCGTTTGGCGGAGTGTTCGATCTTGCCTCTCGTTTCCATTTCAGGCGTGAGATCAGCCGTTTCCAACCCGATATCGTGCTGACCTGGATGAATCGCGCGACCCAGTTCTGTCCCAGCGGTCCGTTCATCCATGTCGGGCGACTCGGTGGATATTATGACCTGAAATATTACCGCCGGTGTGATCACCTGATCGCCAATACGCACGATCTTGTCGATTACGTGATCCGGCAGGGCTGGTCCCGGGAACGGGCCCATTACCTTCCCAATTTCGTCAGCGAAGAACGCCGTCCGCCTCTCAACCGGATGACGTATTACACGCCGGACAGCGCCCCCCTGATTCTTGCCCTTGGCCGGTTGCACGAGAACAAGGGGTTCGATACCCTGCTCAAGGCCCTCGCCCATGTGCCGGAGGCCTATTTGTGGGTGGGGGGTGAAGGGCCGCAACGCGCCGCGCTGGAGGCTCTGGCGGCCCATCTTGCGGTCAAACCGCGGGTGCGCTTTCTGGGGTGGCGGGAGGACGTGGCCTCTTTGTTCGCTTCCGCCGATCTGTTCGTTTCCGCCAGCCGGCACGAGCCGCTCGGCAATGTGGTGCTGGAAGCCTGGGCGCAGGAACTGCCCGTGGTGGCCACCGCCAGCGAAGGCCCCGCTGCCCTGATTCACAACGAGGAAAACGGCATCCTGACCCCGGTGGAGGATTCATTGACTCTGGCCCGGGCGATCCGCCGTGTGCTGCTGGATGACCCGTTGCGACAACGCATCGCCGCTGCCGGCCGCCGGTCGTTCGAGGCGGCATTCACCGAAACAGCGGTCGTTGCCCGTTATCAGGCTTTCTTTGATACGATCACCGGTTCATGTGCGGCATCGGCGGAATCATGAGAAACGATGGACGGCCGGTTGATACGGCCGTCCTGACAGACTTGGCTGACGCCATGGCCCATCGCGGCCCCGATGGCCGGGGCTGCCACGTGGCCGGCACGGTGGGGCTGGTGCAAACCCGTCTTGCAATCATTGATCTCGCAAACGGCACACAGCCCTTCCACCATGCGGAGGGTGGACTGTCTTTGGTTGCTAATGGTGAGATTTATAATTATCTTGAGCTGCGGGCTGGGCTGGGCACTATTCCCTTTGCCAGCCAATCGGACTGCGAACCGCCGCTTTATCTGTACCATCGCCAAGGGTTGTCTTTCACCCATGCCTTGCGCGGCATGTATGCGATTGCCATCCACGACCGGCATGGACCGCGCGAGCGCCTAGTCCTGGCGCGGGATCCCTTCGGCATCAAGCCCCTGTATTATGCCGAAACGGCCATGGGGTTCGTGTTCGCTTCCGAACCCTGTGCCCTGATCGCCGCCGGGATGGTGCGGCCCCGGCTGGATCCCCGGCGGGCGGTGGAACTGCTCCAGCTTCAGTTCACGACCGGCACACAATGCCTGCTGGCCGGCATTAAGCGCGTGGCCCCCGGTGAAACGGTGGTGGTCGAAGGGGGACGGGTGGTGGCCCGTCATCATCAGCCGGCGTTGCCCGCCGTTGCGGATTCTCCGGAGCCAAGGGACCCCGTGGCGGCCCTGGACAGGGTGCTGCGCGAAGCGGTTGCGATGCATCAACGCTCCGATGTGCCGTATGGGATGTTTCTGTCGGGTGGAGTCGATTCGTCTGCCCTTCTTGCCATGATGGCACGTCTGAATGAACGGCCCGTGTTGACTTTTACCGCGTATTTTCCCGACACCGACGCGCGGGACGAACGCGCTTTCGCCCGGGCGGTGGCCGCTGCCGCCGGGGCCGAATCCGTTGATGTGCCCTTCACCGAGGCCGATTTCTGGACCCTTTTGCCGGATGTGGTCACCGCTCTTGATGACCCGGCGGCCGATTACGCGACTGTGCCAACGTACAAGCTGGCGCGGGAGGCGCGCAAGGCGGTCAAGGTGATTCTCTCGGGCGAAGGGGGGGATGAAGTGTTTGCCGGTTATGGCCGGTATCGTGGCGCCATGCGGCCCTGGCCGTTCACCCGTCCCTTGCGGCGTAAAGGGATTTTGGATGGCTTTGGACTCTGGCGTCAAGAACCCACCGGCTGGCGCGAGGGCATTGCCGCCGCCGAACGGGTGGCGCATCGGGGTAGCCGTTTGCAACGCGCCCAAAGCCTGGACTGTGCCGATTGGCTTCCCAATGATCTTCTGGGAAAACTCGATCGTTGTCTGATGGCGCACGGCGTTGAAGGCCGGGTGCCGTTCCTGGACTTGGTGCTTGCCCGGTTCGCTTATGGCCTGCCCGATGCGTACAAGATCCGCCGCGGCGTGGGTAAATGGCTTTTGCGGCGCTGGCTGGCCGAGGCTCTGCCGGCGGCGCGGCCTTTTGTGCCCAAGCGCGGCTTCACCGTGCCGGTCGGTTCCTGGATCGCCCGCCGCGGGCGCGCCCTGGGGCCTCTGGTGGCCCGCGTTCCGGCGATCGCCGAATGGTGTTCCCCCGTGGCGGTCGAGGCCCTGTTTGCCGCCGCCGACCATGGTCCGCACGCCGGCCTTGCCGCCTGGGTCTTGTTGTTCCATGCCCTGTGGGTACGCCGGCATGTCGAGGGTGTAGGGGCGCACGGGGACGTTTTTGCTCTGCTGGAAGCCTGAAGAGGAAAAATATGCCGTTGTTCTTCCTGGAAAAGGAGGGTGCGTGTATGTTTTGTTTGTTTTGTGTTCCTGGCCCGATTCTTGCTGGAAAGCTTGTGCGGAAATAAGAAAGAAGAAGACTCGGAGCGTGACGGGTCTCCGCTCACCGTAAGGGAGGCACCAATGAACACCATGAAAAACATATGTTCCGAACCGCGGACCGGTTCGGATACCGAGATTGCCGCCAACTTGAAATTGTGCACGTCCAGACTGACTGGACTTCAACGAGAGAATCCAGAAAACCCAGAACTGTGGCATCACCTGATTGCGCTGACCGTCGCCTATGCCCTGGAGATCCAAAAACGGCTGGAGAGCACGCGCGAACGGCTGGCCCATCTCGAACGTCTGTCTGCCACCGATGAACTGACCGGCCTGTTGAACCGTCGCGGCTTTGAAGAGCGCTTCCGGCAGGAAATGGCCAGCGCCCGCCGTCTTGGCGAAGGGGGCGTGCTGATCTTCATCGATCTCGACGGTTTCAAACCCATCAACGATACCTTCGGCCACGACGCCGGCGATGAGATGCTGCGTCAGGTGGCGAACCTTTTGCGCGCCAACGTGCGGGAAGGCGATAGTCTGGGTCGGTGGGGGGGCGATGAATTCGTGGTGCTGCTGGCCCGCAGTTCCCACCATAGCGGACTGTGCCGCGCGAACGATCTCCGGCGGGTGGTCAACCGTGCCTGCGCCATCTGGAATGGCCATCTTTTGCCGATGCAGGCCAGTTTCGGCATCCATCCCTTCGCACCCGATGACGAGTGGAAGGACATTCTGCACGCTGCCGACCATGCCATGTATTGCTGCAAGCGCGGGAACCGCGAGGGCGACAACAGGAGAATCCGGTATGCGGCGAACGGCTGAGCAGGGCATCACCCGACGGACGGGGCTTCTCGATTGGCGCGAGCGCCTAGCCTTTGCCCGTTTTCGGCACCTCCCCCCTGAACGCGCCCGCCGGAGGAGTCTTGATCTTCCGCGAAGGCAGGTTCCCGGGGAAGCCCCATGCCGTTGAAACAAAGAAAAAAAAGAAAACGAAGGGATGTGGGGGAGAAACACCCTCCCCCCACATCTTCTTCAGTCCTTTTCCTTTCCTTGTTTCAGGCAGTGGGCACGCCTGTCACCCCCGACGACGCCCCCGCTCGCGAGAGCCGCCGTCGCGAGAGCCGCCTTCGCGCGGGCCGCCGCCGCTGTCCTGAGTCCCATCGGCATCGGTACTGAGATTCTCGCCGGTTATCTGGTCCACCTGCTTCATC
>WOUV01000178.1 GCA_009773045.1 Rhodospirillaceae bacterium
GCGGCTTTCAACCGCATCGCTCTTGGAATTTTCGTGCTCAACGGGCGTGGGCGGCTCGTATTTGCCAATAGCGCGGGCGAGACCCTGCTGCAACACGGCACGGTTCTGAGGACCGAGCGGACGGGCGGTCTGCATGCCGTCTTGCACGAAGAAGACCAGAAGCTGCGGCAGGTGATTCACGACGCCCTGCACATCGGGACGGGTTCTGGCGGTGGCGTGCTGACCCTTCACCGTGCCGATGGCACATCGGTGTCGATTCTGGTGGCACCCTTACCGACCGGTGGCTTTGGCGGGTTCGATGTCCTTGAAACCGCCGCGATCGTTTTTGTCAGCGACCCCACCCGCTCCCGCGAGATCAACCCTGCCGCCCTGGCGGGTCTGTTCACCCTGACAACGGACGAGGCCAAGTTGCTTCAACACTTGGCCGATGGCATGAGCCTCAAGGAATGCGCGGACGCCTTCGCCCTTTCCCATGCCACGGTTCGCACCCAGTTGGCCAGCATTCTGCACAAAACCGGCTGTCAGCGCCAGACGGAAGTGGTCCGCCTGGCTCTCCTCAGTCCCCTGTTCATGGTTTGCGGAAAATAACGCAATCCGGGGTCCGTATAATACCGTTGATCCCTGACGATCGAGGCGCGAAGGGATTACAGTGTCGGTTCTTGCCGAAAGCCGTTTTCTTCCCCTGGCGGCGCGGCGACAGGGGTGAGGTGAAGCGTGTCCACCCGTGCCGCCGGAGGACCACGCCGGCAGAGATCCACCATTGCTTCAATCCTTTCCGTCGGACCGTGGAACAGCGCCTCAACGCTGCCATCCCGGCGGTTGCGCACCCATCCAGTCAAACCGCGCCGCGATGCTTCCTGGACCGTCCAGCCGCGGCACCACACGCCTTGCACCCGCCCATGGATGCGAACGATCACGGTTTTCGTCGTCATCGCGCCGTGATCCTTTTCAAGCGCCCAGCAGCGTCACGAAACGCGCGCACAGCCGCAATTCGGCCTGGAGTGAGTCGTGGCGGGCGGCGGTTTCGGCCTCAAGGCCCCAGCGTTCGGCCTGGAACAAGGCGTCCAGTTGTGCGGCGCGGAAGGCGGCTTCGGCGTCGATGGCGCCCTCGATCAAGGAGAGCGCAATCACAAGGGAACCGCTGAGGACCGTTGCCTCGTGCAGAACCGTCAGATGAAACGAATCCATCGCCTTCAGGGCATCCCGCAGGGCGGAGAAGGCGGCCCGGGGTTGGGCAATCGGCATCACGCCCGCCGTGACCATCAGATGCGCCTGGTGCCGTTGCGCAACCAAATCAAGGAGTGGCTGCCACGTGGCCCGCTGACGTTCCACTAAAAGGAGTGGCGCGTCGGCCCAATGGCACACGAGATCGGTCGCGGCAAACACCAGCACAGCCTCCAACGCCTGGAGCCGTAAAACAGGCATCCGGTCGATGGCGGTGTTGGCCAATCGGGTCAGGGGGCGGTCGCCATGCTCCCGCCACTCGGCGCTAAGGACGTCCGCCAGGGCGCGGTTTGGAACGGCAAGGGGCGCGCCTTCGGGCGTTTGTAACGGTCGGTCGTTGACGGTCACAACGAACATGGGGTGTGCGCCGCGCGCAGGCAATGGCTGTGATCGGGGGCGTAAAGACGGCTGTCAGGAAAATTCTTGTGCCCCAGCACCGCTCCCACCATGATCACGGCGCTTCGGGTCAAGCCAAGGGTCTTGACCTGATCCCGGATGGTGGCAAGGGTGCCCCGCACGATGCGCTCCTCCGGCCACGAGGCCCGGTACACCACCGCAACCGGGCATTCCGCCCCATAAAGCGGCGTCAGGTCTCCCACGACCGCGGCAAGGTTGTTGATCGAAAGATGCACGACCAGAGTCGCCCGGCTCTGCCCCAGGGTGACCAGATCCTCCCCCGGCGGCATGGGCGCGGTGCGCACGGCGGTGCGGGTCAGGATGACGGTCTGACTGATTTCCGGCAAGGTGAGTTCGGTCGCCAGGGCCGCCGCCGCCGCCGCAAAGGCCGGCACGCCCGGCGTGATCGTATAAGGAATGGCATGGGCGTCGAGTCTTCGTTTCTGTTCGGCGATAGCCCCGTACAGGGAAGGATCGCCCGAGTGCAGCCGGGCCACGTCTTCTCCCCTCGCGTGGGCCTCGGCCATAAGGGCGATGATGGCCTCCAGCGTCAGGGAGGCGGTATCGATCCGGCGGGCATCCGCCAGGCTCTCAGCCACCAGCGCCTCCGACACCAGCGAACCGGCATACAGCACAACCGGGCACCGCCGCAGCAGGGAAAGACCCCGCACCGTGATCAGATCCGCCGCCCCCGGCCCGGCGCCGATGAAATGAACCGTCATCCCCGCCACTTCTTGTAGAACTGGATCAGCCCCGTGGTGGAGGAATCATGCCCCGAAGCCGGCGCGTCGCCGGGAAGCTGGGGCAGGATTGTGCTCGCAAGCTGCTTGCCCAGTTCCACCCCCCACTGGTCATAGGAATTGATGTTCCAGAGTGTTCCCTGGACGAAGATCTTGTGTTCATAAAGCGCGATCAGGGCGCCCAGGGTATGGGGGGTGATGTCCCGCACCAGAATGGTCGTGGTGGGGCGGTTGCCGGAAAAGACCTTGTGCGGCAACAGTTCTTCCAGCGCGTAGCCTTTCATCCCGTGTGCCTCCAGCTCCGCCCGGGCCTCTGCCTCGGTCTTGCCGCGCATCAAGGCTTCGCACTGGGCGAACACGTTGGACAGCAGGATAGCATGATGGTCGCCGATCGGGTTGTGGCTGTGGGCCGGGGCGATGAAGTCGCACGGAATCAGTCCCGTTCCCTGATGGATGAGCTGATAAAACGAATGCTGACCGTTGGTGCCAGGCTCGCCGAACAGCACCGGGCCAGTCTGGTAGGTGACCTTTTGACCGTCGCGGGTGACGCTTTTGCCGTTGCTTTCCATATCCGCCTGTTCCAGATAGGCCGGCAGGCGGTGCAGGTATTGATCATAGGGCAAAACGGCGTAAGCGCCGGCATTGAAAAAGTTCACATACCACAGGCCGATCAGGCCCAGCACCACGGGAATGTTGCTTTCCAGCGGCGCGGTGCGAAAGTGCTCGTCCATGGCGTGGGCGCCGGCCAGAAGTTCCTCGAACCGGTCAAAGCCGATCGTCACGGCGATGGACAGGCCGATGGCCGACCACAGCGAATATCGTCCCCCCACCCAGTCCCAGAATTCGAACATGTTACGGGGATCGATGCCAAATTCGGCAACGGCTTTGGTATTGGTGGACAGGGCCACGAAATGCCGGGCGACCGCCTCCGCCCCTAGTTTTTCCACCAGCCAGGCGCGGGCGCTGCGGGCATTGGTGAGGGTTTCCTGGGTGGTGAAGGTCTTCGAGGCCACAATGAACAGGGTCGATTCGGGATCGAGACCCCGGCAGGTCTCCGCCACGTGGGTACCGTCCACGTTGGAGATGAAATGCGGACGGAGCGCCGGATGGTGCCAGGGTTTGAGCGCCTCCGTCACCATGACCGGCCCCAGATCCGAACCGCCGATGCCGATGTTGACGACATCGGTGATGCGCTTGCCCGTTGCGCCCGTCCACGTTCCCCCGCGCACGGCCTTACAGAAGTCTTTCATTTTGGCCAGCACGGCGTTGACCTTGGGCATGACGTCTTCCCCGTCCATCCGGATCGGCCGGTTGGATCGATTGCGCAAGGCTACGTGCAGCACGGCGCGATTTTCGGTCGTGTTGATCTTATCGCCCCTGAACAGGCGGTCACGCTGGCCTTCCAGATCACGTTCCCGCGCCAGCTGCATCAGCCGCTTCATGGTTTCATGGGTGATCCGGTTTTTTGAATAATCCACCAGCATGTCCCCGAATCGCAGCGAGAGCGCCTCGAAGCGTTTGGGGTCTTGCGCGAACAGATCGCGCATGTGAACGTCCTTGACGGACTGATGGTGTTCGATCAAAGCGCGCCATGCGGCGGTATCGGTCAACAACGCCATGCTTCCCTCTCGCTCCTATTCATCAGAAATCCTTTTTTCAAAACCACACGGTGCGCCTCTCCTCTAGTATCTAATTGCATAAATTAACGATAGTATCTCTAAGCTGTGATCCTTTGACTTCGCGCTTTCGCCAAACGAATGGTTTGGCTGTTGGATTGCATG
>WOUV01000179.1 GCA_009773045.1 Rhodospirillaceae bacterium
ACCAAATCCGCAAAACCTACAAATACCCCCCCCAAAAAACCGAACCCTAACCATACCCTAAATCTCAACCATAAACAACCTACCCCACAGAATAAAAAATCAAGGACCCCCTGACGGGGAGGAAGACCGCGTCTCAAAGCCATGGCAATGACAACATGGGAATGTGGGGAGGGTTGCGTTTCCCTCACGGTGTGGCTCTTTATCTTTCAGTCAAAACAAAATGTGGGGGAGGCGCAGCCTCCCCCACACCCCCTTGATTCCCTATCCCTGTCTTGCGCGATGGCCGGCCTGCACCAGACAATGGTCGATCCATTGCCGGGTCAGCTTTTCCTGCGTCGCCTGCTGCAACAAGCGCTGACGCAAACTGACAAAATCAACCTGATCCAAGGGCTGATCCTGGTTGAAGCACGAAAATACGACCACCTCCCGTCCACTCGCAGGGTCCCGATGCTTCTGCAAGCATTGGGCACATATCTCCTTCATCATACACTGCATAGGAGAATTAATGGAGCCAATGGCCGTGTGCGTTCGCGCAAGATACGGTGCCAGCACCCCATGGCGAGCGTTCCGCACGGCATTCATCATGCCATCGGAACCGATGGCGATGATGTGATCGACCTGATGGAGCGTCACAGAAAGCTCCCCCAGCCGGCCCTCGGCATAGGCCTGTAGGGCGGCGATGATGCTACCAACGAAGGTCTTGTCCTGGGGCCGATCGGGAGCAAAGCCTGGTGCCTCGTCACAGCACCAGACCACCACGTCGGCGGCGGCCATGATTTCCGCCACTTTGTAGCGATCGGCCAGGGCCTTGTAGCCGGCGAAATACAACACCTTCACGCCTTTGTCTCGCAGCGTCCGACCAATCGAGAACAGAACCGCGTTCCCAAGCCCTCCCCCGGCCAGAAGCACGGTGGCAGGAGCGGTCAGCGTTTCGGTCGGCGCCCCGGTCGGTCCCATGACGATGACCGGCTCCCCCGGTTGCAACAAGGCCACCAAATCCGATGATCCGCCCATTTCCAGAACGATCATGGAAAGAAGCCCCTTCTCCGCGTCCACCCAGGCCCCGGTCAAAGCGAGTCCTTCCATGGCCAGTCGAGTCGAATCGATGGTACGGGCCAGCGTTTCATAATTCTGCAAGCGATAGAACTGCCCCGGACGGAACATGCGCGCCGCCAGCGGCGCCCGCACCACGACCTCAAGGATGGTCGGGGTCAGACGCTCCACCGTGTGCACCACGGGCCGCAAAAGATCGTTCAAACGGGCAATCAGCGCCGCACCCCCCCCCTCCGCCGGTGGTCCGACGCGGCGCGCCAGCATCCGGCTGACCACGGGATACCCCTGCTTGGCGCTCGCCATGGCGGCGACGACGTTTCCGGCGAACGAAGGGTGCTGGTCCCCGAAAAAGGATACCGCGCGGCCCCCATCGTGTAGGGCGGTCAACACGAAGACGTGCGAAGGCTTGGTCAGACGCTCCGGCGTGACCGGTTGGCCGTTCTCGTCCACCGCCTGGAAATACTTGCCGTCAAGGGTCAACCCGTTCCCCTCCCGGGCGAGGGTGACGTTGGGCACGGTACCGGCGGCCACAATGATGGCGCGGGCCGGCATCACCCGCTCCTGCCCGGTGGCATCCTTCAGCCGCAAGCCCTCGGCATGGCCGAAGCGATCCAGTTCCACCTTCAGGGGCGTCAGATTCTCGGCAAGACGAATGCCTTCTTCCAGGGCCTTCGCCACCTCCTCAGGGTTGTTGCGATAGGCAGGGGATTCAAGGAGACTCCTGCGGTACACCAGAGTCGCGCCACCCCATTGATCCAAAAGCTCCCACAGCCGCGGGGATCGTCCCTCTGCCAGCGCGGCGGCTCGTTCGGCCCGCAGGGCACGGGCATGGGTGAGAAATTCATCGGCAATGAGCGATTCTTCCTCGGTCCAGGCGGTCCGCACCCTTGCTTCGCCCTTTTCCGCCGCAAGGGATTCGTAACGGCCAAGAAATTTTTCCACCTGCACGGGGTAATAGGCCAAGGCCTCGGTTGTCGAATCGATGGCCGTCAAGCCTCCACCGATCACGGCAACCGGCAGCCGGATTTGCAAGTTGGCAAGCGAATCGGCGCGGGCCGCCCCGGTCAGTTGCAGAGCCATCAGAAAGTCGGAGGCTTGCCGCACGCCGCGGGCCAGACCATTTTCCATGGCCACAAGGGTCGGCTTGCCCGCCCCCGAACACAGCGCGATGTGATCGAATCCCAGAGTGAAAGCCGATTCGGGAGTCAGGGTGCCCCCCATGCGCACCCCTCCAAACAGAGCGAATGTTTCGCGCCTTTCTATTAAAAGACGAATGATCTTAAGGAAATTCTTGTCCCAGCGAACGGTGATCCCATATTCGGCAACACCGCCGAATCCGGCCATGGTGCGGGCACCCAACGGTTCCTCGATCTCGGCCACATCACGAATGGGGCGAAACGGGACTCGGGTGCCGTGTATCGTGACACCCGAGAGATCCTGAGGCAACGGTTCGACTTTCAGCCCATCCACCGCCACCACCGTGTGCCCATCGTTCAGCAGGTGGTGCGCAAGGGTGGAACCGGCCGGCCCCAGCCCGACGACCAGGACCGTGCGGTCCGTCGCGCTTTTTGGCAAGGGGCGGCGAAGATTCAACGGATTCCAACGGGTGAGCAGGCTGTAAATCTCGAACCCATACGGCAACGCCAACACATCCCGCACCACCCGCGTTTCAGCCTGGGGAATGTTGACCGTAGTCCGATTCTGATTATTGTAGATGCAGCCCACCATGCAATCGTTGCAGATGCGGTGCCCAGTCCCGGCGACCAGGGGATTGTCCACGGTGATGAGGGCCAACGCCGCAACGACGTTGCCGTGAGTCATGGTTTCCTGAAATTCCGAGATGCGTTCTTCCAGCGGGCAACCGGTCATCCGACGGCCAAGAGCATTCTGTGTCCAGTCCCCGGTCTTTTTGTCCTTCATGCCCTTGGCGCAGGAATCCTTGCCCTGGTGGTGGCAGAAGATGCAGTAGTTGGCCTCATCCAGCGCCCGTTCGCGCGAAAAACCCGAGTCGGTCAAATCAAACCCTTCCCGCCGACGCAAAGGATGGTGCGGGGGGCGGTGCACACAGGCAAGCCCAAGATGCGTTTCGGGAGTGGTCTCGACAAGACGATGCGGATCGATCTTGCCGGGAATGGTGAACAGCACGCTCGATTCCCGTGTTGCGCCGTTCCCCACATAAACCTGCCACGCCGCATAGCGGGCGGCACAGGCAAGATGTTCAGCGTTGGCGTCTTCATCATCCAGCCAGGTCATGACCGCCCGGGCGAAAAGAAGTTCCGTGAACGCCGTTCCCAGAAGGGTTTCCAGTTCCGCTTGTAGGGCGGCACCGTCAAGGTTTTGTGCCTCCTCTGCCCGGAATGTCTTCAGGACGCGCCGCTGGATGAACAAACGCTTGCAGGCATAAAGGGGAGCAAGAGCATGATAGCGGCCCACAAGGTCGGCCACAGCGGCTTGAATGCCAAACAGAACACTTAGAAAGTCTTGCACATAAGGGGCAAGGGTGATCAGGAGATCGGATTCGGCTTTCGAATCCAGGGTCTCCGGGGTGCCACGGGCCGCTTCCAGCCGTGTCCGCACGGGGATCGGGAGAGAGTCCAGAAACACTGCATCAAGCCGTTCAAGCCCGTTGCAATGATAGAGATCGGCCAGCGTAAGGCCGAAAGCAAACACGTGTTCTTTCACCGCTGGTGTCTCCCCGTTGCGCATGGCTCTGAAAGTTGACTTCTCTTGAATCACGCTTTTATCCGCGTTTCTCTTTCAGGCGGAATAGCATGGTTTTCCCCAATCGAATTTCACACGTGTCAATCTCCTTGTCAGAAACAAAGATATCATGGCCTACAATTAAATCAATAAATTGACTGGTTGATCATAGAGATTCGGCTTTGTTCAGGCCGCTCAAGGGTGTGTCTGCGGGATTTTACCGGTCGTGCACCAGACACGGCAGACGGCAAGAGGATCGGCATGAAACGAAAGATCAAGAACAGGTTCCGTTCCCTCATCCACAATGGCCCCCGTTTGTCTGGCAATGTCACGGACCCGTTCCAACACGGCGGAAGAAGCCCGTAGAC
>WOUV01000180.1 GCA_009773045.1 Rhodospirillaceae bacterium
CACCTGATCGGAGGCCATTTCGATGGCCTGACGCGCCACACGTCGGGCGATGGCGGTTGCCATCTCGTTGATTTCGTTCGATACCTGCGTCACGGCATTGCTCGCGGCCTGGGCCGCCGCCCGGGCCACCAGCTTGATGACCAGGGCCGCCGCTTCGCTTGCCGCGGCCTCGGCCGCGGCCCGAGCTGCCTCGCTGGTGCAGCGCATCGTGATGTGAGAGATATCGGTAACCACCTTGTTCGAGGCGCGCACCGCGATTTCCCGCGTGATTTTCGCCGCCGACTCGGCGGCAAGCTTGGCCGCCGCATTGGCCGCCACATCCACGGCAAAACGTGCAACCATCGTTGCTGATGTATCATTGGTAGACATCATGCCGTACCCTTTGCGTATTCATCTCAATAACAGGATTCGAAAACAACGCCGGATGCTCCGAATTTCCTTCCCCAAGGAACGCCTCCTCCCCCTCACCCCTCCAGAGAGACGACACACCCAAACCTACAGTGATTAATTTCACGTGCGCCGTCAAGGGGGAGTTATGCGCATCATTCTCAGAATGCGCGGAATATACTCTTTTAGGAAGATTCTTTAAAAGAATATGAACTAACTAGAGGAAATAATCATGAATGTCATGTCATTTATAGGATGTCATACACCCATAATATACTCTTCATACAATAATTAAACAAAATGATCTCCTTATAAAAGACATGGGACGGACATGTCCGCTCACACCAGGGAAAATAAGGAATTGACGCCCCCCACGCGCCGTCGCATCCTGTTTTCCAAACGGCTTCAGAGAGCGTCATGTTCCTTTTGATCGACAATTACGATAGCTTCACCTACAATCTTTGGCACTATCTGTGCGGGCTGGGGGTCGAGGTGATGGTCCGGCGCAACGATGCCCTGTCCGTGGCAGAGGCCCTGGCCCTGGCACCACAGGGAATCGTTCTTTCGCCCGGCCCGTGCGACCCCGACCGGGCCGGCATTTGCCTTGATCTGATCAGCGTAGCGCACCTGCCGATATTGGGGGTCTGCCTGGGACACCAGGCCATCGGTCAGGCTTTCGGCGGCCATGTGGTGCGGGCGCCGGCCCCCATGCATGGCAAGGTCAGCCCCATTCACCACACCGGCGGTCCCCTGTTCGCGGGACTGCCGAGTCCGTTCAAGGCCACCCGCTACCATTCGCTGATCGTCGAACGCGCCAGCCTGCCGGCCGGCCTGACGGTGACAGCCACAACCGAAGACGGTCTGATCATGGGGCTTGCGCATGAAACGCACCCGGTCTTTGGCGTGCAATTCCATCCGGAAAGCATCGCCTCGGAACATGGGCACGCCCTGATCGCCAATTTTCTCGCCCTGGCCCGCCAATAGCGCGGCCGGCACCGTCGGCAAGGGGGAAACCGGCTATGACACCCACGATACCCACGACGATCATGAAAGAACTTTTGCATCGCATCGCCAACGGAATGGCCTTGAGCGAATCCGAGGCCGAGGCCGCTTTCGAGGTCATCATGTCCGGCGAGGCCACCCCGGCCCAGATCGGCGCCCTGCTGATGGGTTTGCGGGTGCGCGGGGAAACGGTGGCGGAGATCACGGGCGCTGCGCGAATCCTGCGCGCCAAGGCGCTGACCCTGGAAGCCCCGGCGGAGGCCATCGACACCTGCGGTACCGGCGGCGATGCCGCGGGGACCTACAACATCTCCACCGCCGCCGCCTTCATCATCGCTGGCTGCGGGGTTCCGGTCGCCAAGCACGGCAACCGGGCGCTGTCCTCCCGCTCCGGCTCGGCCGACGTGCTGAAGGCCTTGGGGGTCAATATCGACGCCGATTTCACGGCGCTACGCGAAGCCCTGGCGGAGGCGAAGATCTGCTTCATGATGGCCCCCCGCCATCACAGCGCCATGCGCTATGTCATGCCTGTGCGGGCAGAACTCGGCACCCGCACCCTGTTCAATCTTTTGGGGCCGTTGTCAAATCCGGCGGGTACCCGGCGCCAGGTGGTGGGGGTATTCTCCGCCGACTGGGTGCAGCCCCTGGCCGAGGTTCTGGGGCGTCTTGGCGCCGAACGGGCGTGGGTGGTGCACGGCCACGACGGGCTGGATGAAATCACCACCACCGGCCCGACCGATGTCGCCGAATATCGCGACGGTGCGGTCAACGCCTTCACCGTCACACCGGAGGCCGCCGGACTCCCTCTGTCCGCCCCCGAGGATCTGAAAGGCGGGGATGCGGCGCACAATGCCGCGGCCATGCGGGCCGTGTTCGACGGCGCGCCCGGGCCGTTGCGCGATATCGCCCTTTTCAATGCCGCCGCGGGCCTGATGGTCGCCGACAGGGTGGCCAGCCTGAAGGAGGGCGTGGCCCAGGCCGCGGCGGCGGTGGACGAAGGACGAGCCAAAGCCGCGCTTGATGCGCTGATCGCCATCACCAACCGGGGGGCATGATCCGGCATCACGGGAGCACACGGAAGACATGGAGCGGGTCGAATGCGTAGTGATCGGGGCCGGCGTCATTGGCCTTGCCGTGGCCCGTGCCGTGGCCCGTGCCGGGCGGGAGGTCGTGATCGTGGAACGGGAAACGGTCATCGGCAGCGGCGCCAGCTCCCGCAACAGCGAGGTCATCCATGCCGGTCTGTATTATTCCCCGGGCAGCCTGAAAGCGCGGCTGTGCGTGGCGGGGGGAACGGCGCTGTATGCCTATTGCGCCGCCCATGGCATCGCGCACCAGCGGTGTGGCAAACTGATCGTGGCCACCGATGAGTCCCAGGTGGCCTCCTTACGGCGCCTTGCCGCCAACGGACGGCGTAATGGTGTCGAGGGGCTGGAATGGCTGGAGGGACCGGCGGCCCGCACCCTGGAGCCGGCCTTGCGGTGCGTGGCGGCCCTGTTCTCCCCCGCGACCGGCATCCTTGACAGCCACGCCCTGATGCTCTCGCTTCTGGGGGAGGCGGAGGCCGCGGGTGTCGTGCTGGCGCTGGCCACGGCGGTCACGGCGGTTACCATCGACGCCAAGGGTTTCGTGCTTGAAGCGGGTGGCACCCGGCTGGCCGCGCAGGGGCTGATCAATTGTGCCGGGCTGTGGGCGCCGGCCCTGGCCCGCACCTTCAAGGGGCTTGAGGCCGCCTGCCTGCCCCGGGGATATCTGGCCAAGGGAAACTATTTCACCCTGGCCGGAGGGGCGCCTTTTGCGTGCCTTGTCTATCCCCTGCCCGAACCGGAGGCGCTTGGCATCCATTTCACCCGTGATCTTGCCGGACGTGGCCGGTTCGGCCCCGATGTGGAATGGATCGAGACTGTGGACTATTCTGTCGATCCGATGCGGGGTGCCCGCTTTCAGGCCGAGGTGCGCCGGTACTGGCCGGATCTGCCCGAGGGGGCCTTGACGCCGGGCTATGCCGGCATCCGCCCCAAGATTCACGGCCCCGGTGAACCGCCCCCCGACTTTGTTCTCCAGGGGCCGGAAGCGCACGGCATTCGTGGGCTGATCAATCTGTTTGGCATCGAGAGTCCGGGACTGACAGCGTGCCTGGCGCTCGCGGATCTGGTGGCGGCACGGATGGAACAGGGATAGAAGAGGAGACTTGGCGTGGATGCGATTGTGGATGCCATCGCCTTCAACGATGCGGATCTGGTGCCGGCCATCGCCCAGCACTATGATACCGGCGAGGTCTTGATGATGGCCTGGATGAACCGCGCGGCGGTGAAGGAAACCCTTGCCACGGGTCGGGTGTGCTATTGGTCGCGGTCGCGTCGGCGTTTGTGGCGCAAGGGCGAGGAATCCGGACAGATCCAATTCCTGAAGGAGCTGCGCCTTGACTGCGATGGCGACACGATCCTGCTTTTGGTGGATCAGGTAGGGGTTGCCTGTCATACCGGACGGCACACCTGTTTCTATCGCGCCCTGCGCAATGGCGCTTTTGTGATCACTGCTGACGTTGAAAAGGACCCGGCGGTTCTGTACAGTAAAGGAGAGGACCCATGTCCCACCTCATCGAACGTTTCCTGGAAATGATGGTAGCCGAAGGGGGCGCCGCCGCCAATACCGTTGTCGCCTATCGCCGCGATCTGACCGATTGTGCCGCTTTCCTCGCCCCGCAAAACCTCTCGGAAGCGGGCGCGATGACGCCGCGCACCACCGCCCGCAGGCTGTCCGTTCTGCGGCGGTTCTATCGCTTTTTGTTCAGCGAGGGTTTGCGTGCCGACGATCCGACCACACTGCTGGATTCGCCGCGCCAGGGCCGGCACCTGCCAAAGGTCCTCAGCGAGACGGAAATGACCCAGCTGATCGCGGCGATTGCCGCCCTGGACGATCCGCGCCGCACCCGCCTGAATGCTCTGGTGGAGGTGCTGTATGCCACAGGTCTTCGGGTCTCGGAGCTGGTGGGGCTGCCGCTTATGATGGGGACCCATGACCCGTCACTGCTGCTGGTCCGTGGCAAGGGATCGAAGGAACGCATGGTGCCGCTTTCGGACCCGGCCCGGGCTGCGATTGGGGCGTATCTTGCCATGCGCGGCGCCTTCCTGGCCGGTCCGCGGTCGCACCGTTTCCTGTTTCCTTCCACCAGCCGGGCCGGCCACCTGACCCGCGACGGATTCTACAAGATGCTCAAGGATCTGGCGGTTACGGCGGGCCTGATGCCATCGAAGGTCTATCCCCACGTGGTCCGGCATTCCTTTGCAAGCCACCTGCTGGCCCACGGCGCCGACCTGCGCAGCGTTCAGCATATGCTGGGCCATGCCGATATCGTCACCACCCAAATCTATACCCATGTGCTCGATGAGCATTTGCAAAATCTGGTCCGCACCTGTCATCCCCTGGCACGGCCCAAGCGTTAGAACCCCGATGGCACCGGCCGGCCTTTTGCTTCTCTGGTTTGGCGCGGCCCTGGTTGGCGCCGTGGTGTGGCATCGGGCGCGGCACGGCGCCTTCACTCTGGCCGGCGATCTTCCCCCACGCCGTCCGATGGACCTTCTGGCCTTGACCACGGGTCTGATCGCGGCGGGAGCGGGACTGGTGCTCCTGATCCTGGCCGGAGTGTCGTGACCCCATGGAATGGACCGACGAGGCCATCGTGCTCACCGCCCGCCCGCATGGCGAGCGCAGCGCCATCGTTTCCCTGTTGACGCACGCCCATGGCCGGCATGCCGGACTGGTGCGGGGAGCGGCGCGAATGGGCGCCGTCTTTCAGCCCGGCAACCGGGTGCAGGCCCGCTGGCGTGGCCGGCTGATCGAACAGCTTGGCACATTTTCCTGCGAGCTTTTGCGTGCCGATGCGGCATTTCTCCTGAGGGATGGGGCGCGCCTGGCCTGTCTTGCCGCCGCGTGCGCCATGGCCGAGACCGCCGTTCCGGAACGGGCGCCGCACCCGGTTGTGTTCGCCACGCTGGAAAGCCTGATCCGGGGGCTGGTGGAGGGCTGGCCGGGGTGGGCGCCGGCCTATGCCCGGTGGGAGATGACTCTGCTGGCCGCGCTGGGATACGGTCTTGACCTGACGGAACGGGAAACGGCACTACGAACCAACGACCGTCTGGCCTATGTCTCGCCGCGGACGGGACGGGCGGTGACGGCCTCGGATGCTTGGCGCTGGGGGGAGAGGCTTTTGCCTCTGCCTTCCTTTCTGATCGACGATGCATACGCCCCGGCCGGGATCGCCGCGACCGATATCGCCGCGGCCTTGCGTTTGACCGGCCATTTTCTGGAGCGGCATGCCCTGTTGCCCGCTGCGCGCGTGCGCCTCGCGGCCCGGTTCGATACGGCGGAAAAGGAAAAACCATGTCACACAAGAACACCCTGATCCGCTGGTGGTGGGTCCGGCATGCGCCCGTCGCCTGGGGGGGGGTATACATTTATGGTCACACCGATCTTGCGTGCGACTGCTCCGATGGAGCGGCTTTTGCCACGCTTGCGGCCCGCCTGCCTGCCGCACCGGCGGTAGTGCTGTGCAGTGCCCTGCGTCGCACCCATGAAACCTGTGCGGCCCTGACGGCGGCGGGTTGGAACGCCCCCGCTCCCCGGGTGGAACCCGCCCTGGCCGAACAGGCGTTCGGCGCCTGGGAAGGCTTGAGGTGGGAGGAGGTGCAAACCGGTCCGGAGGGAGCGGCCTTCTGGGCCTCGCCCTTCACCCACCGCCCGCCAGGGGGCGAAAGTTTCCTTGATGTCGTTGCGCGCGTGCAAGGGGTGGTTGAGCGCTTGTTACGGGAACAGAGCGGTTCTGACGGCGTTGACATCGTGGCCCTTGCCCATGCCGGCTCCATCCGGGCGGCTTTGTCGCTGGCGCTGGATCTGACGCCCGGGCAGGCGCACGCCATCGCCCTTGCCCCTTTGTCCCTGACCCGCCTTGACCATGTGTGTGGAAACTGGCGGGTCGAGGGCGTCAATATCCCCAGCCAAAATGCGAATAAACTGTCTAGGCAGCAGCACATCCGCCAGTTCCGACAATGGATTTAGCTCGTACTTTGAACGTCGAAACGCCCGCAGTGCCGTTGCCGTTTCTTGGTCGTAGTGGCTCGCGTCTAATCGAACGTCTTTATTTTCGTAGATGTCTTGCAGGGGGACTTCCCACGTATCGACGGACGCGCGATTTTTGATGAGCGTGTTTTTCGCGGGGGGGGGGGGGGGGGGGGGGGGG
>WOUV01000181.1 GCA_009773045.1 Rhodospirillaceae bacterium
CGCCACCAGAACCGCCGTGCCAATCGATGGTCGGCCAGCGCGATCGGCGATTTCCACGAACAGGTCAACTGCCGCTCGCGGCCAGACCTTGCCCGATGGTGCCGTCCCGATCAGGCCGGGGGATGCGGCTGGATTGCGGGTGATCATGTCTTCGCGCACCCCATGCTGAAGCAGCAGGCGCAGCACCCGGATCACCGCGTTGGCCTTGGCTGGGGTTTTGATGCGCAGACCGTCATAGGTGCCTTGCACCATCTTCGCGGTGATGCGAACGACCGGCACGTCTCCCATCAGTGTTCTGATAATGGTCAAGTTATGGTCGTAAAAGGCGCGCGTTTTTGGCGCCTTGTCCGTGTAAAAGCGGCTGGTTTTGTACCGGATCACCAAGTCGTTGACAGTTCCCGGTGCCGGGCCAGGCCGCTCGCCCGAACGGACGGCTGGCTCGCCCCGGCGCCAGGCATCCAGATCGGCGTTCAGAACGTCGGCGCGCCGAATCGCATCGAACCGATCCTCCGGCAGCCGTTCTGGCCGCCAGCCAAGCACGCGCAGTTCCTTCGATGGCTGCCAGAAATACCGTATCGCACCGCCCCTGCCGGGTTTGATGACCAGATAACGGATCTTGACCTTGGCCATGGCATATCTCCTTCCTTCCGGACCCTACCCGATGGCGGCAATACGGTCACGCACCACCGTTTCCCAGTCGAGCGTGTCGGGCAGCGTATCAGATGCACGGGGGAATGGCCTGACATCCGAGCGGCGGGTGATCCAGATGTCGATGGCCGCTTCGCTCCAGCGGTTGGGCAGAGCGGCGCGGGGGAAATCTTGATGCCGGGCCAGATGGCGGTAGGTCCATTCCACCGTGACGCCCAGCTTGGCCGCCAGTTCCCGGCGGGTGATGAGGCGGTCAGGCATTGGCGGGGGCCTTTTTGGTTCGTTTGCGGCGCCGTTGGGATGGCATTTTATCCACACCGTCCACGTCGGCAAGGGCGGTGCGGATTTGGATTACCAGGTCACGCATGAACGTCTGTAGCGTGGGAACATGAACCACCAGGGCGTGGCGTTCCAGGCTGGCGGCGCACGACTCCAGAGTCAGATAGAGATGCGGCGCCGCGGCGATCAGGGCGGCGTCCTTGGCCTTCGCTGTCGGCCTATGCGCCAATGGCGTGGCGGCACCATCGTCATCGATGTCACTCATGACCACATCTCCTGTGCAATCCGGAGACACGCCTCGGCGGCAAGGGCACGCTCCTCGTCGCGCCGCCTGGCGGCCACTCCCGCCCAGGCGCAGGCCGCAGCGCACGGCGCAGCATGAATCTGTTGTTCTGCGTGCTCCGCCTTGTGCGTGGCCTCGCCAAGTAGGCCAATCAGGTCAATAAATGGGATGTCACATTTCTTCACGGGGTCCCCCTTCTCTGTTCCACAACATTTTTGCTCCCCACTTACTCACTTCTCTCTCTCATCCCGCTGTTCTGCGGTGGCTCCGGGGGGGGGGACTGGGTACCCCCTCGATCGGTGCGCCACCTTGGAGGGAGCGGATGCGGGACAGCCGGGGTAAACACGGCTGTATGAGGGGGAGGATATTAACTTCTCGTAAATCTATCAATAGTAATTCTTACTATAAGTAAATTTGTCTCGGGCAACAGATTCCCTCCCCCTCGACAGCCGGGGCGGGGCGGGATTTTCTGTGGGCGCATTACACGGCGCAATTGACACGCATAACGCTATGCGGTATAGATCTTCCCATGATCAAGGGATTTGAATGTCGGGAAACGGAGCGGATATGGCGGGGCCAGCGGTCACGTCGGTTGCCGCAGGACATCCAGGCGGTGGCGCTTCGCAAGTTGCGCTATCTGGACGTGGCGGAGAACCTGGACGACCTGCGGGTGCCGCCCGCGAACCGGCTGGAGGCGCTAAAGGGCGACCGGGCCGGGCAGTACAGCATTCGGATCAATCAGCAATGGCGTATATGCTTCCGGTGAGAAGGCTCCGACGCCCTTGACGTTGAGATTGTGGATTATCACTAAGGAAAGGGGCGGTCATGACGAACAAAATTCGAGAGGAAGACCGACTGCCGAATCCCCATCCGGGGGAAATCCTGCTGGAGGACTTCCTGAAACCTATGGAGATCAGCCAGTCCGCCTTGGCCCGCGCGGTGGGCGTGCCGCCGCGCCGGATCAACGAGGTGGTGTTGGGCAAGCGCGCGGTGACGGCGGAGACGGACCTGCTGCTGACGCGGTACTTCGGTCTGTCGGAAGGATTGTTCCTGCGGCTTCAGGCATCCTATGATCTGGAGGAGGCTCGGCGGTCGCTGGGCGATAAGCTGGATGCCGTGCGTCCGCGTGCGGCTTGAGCGTCAGTTTCCCAAAATGGCATTTGTTTACCACCCATCCTCATTCGTCGGCTCCCCCGGCGGGCGGTAGGGCGGTAAGCGCCAGGGAGTGATCCCGGCGCTGCCCTATCTTAGCACCGCCTCCTATCTGCATATCACCTCACCCCGTGCCTAACTTAGCGCCCGGCTTGTCTTTGGCGTCGGCTTGGGCAGATGACGACGCCAAAACTTTTCCCACTAGGCTGTGAGGTAGACCAGAGGCGTTGCCTGCGTAGATCCAATCCATGGTGATACCGTACCGCCGCGAAAACTCCGCCATCACAAGCGGATCCGGAAGCTTCCCGCCCATTTCCCACTGATTCCATCTGCTGGGTGAGACATCGATCTCCCGGCAGATAGCGACCTGACTCAAGCCAAGCGCCTCCCTTGCCGCAGTTAGGCGACCGCCTATCTCTACCCGTTTTGGTTCTCGTTTCTTCGACATGCGTCATTTTTCTCTTTTACGTGAGCTAAAGTCCATCCACCAGAAAGTGGTTGACACTGCTTTACCATGCGTAAATAATGGCGATGGAGGTGCAGACGCATGGACATCACGACACTCATTAGCCAGCTCGGGGGTACCGGGGCCGTGGCGAAAGCGTGTGGGCTTACGCCTGGCGCCGTAAGCCTATGGAAGGCGAGAAAACAAATCCCGCGCGCTTGGCACCTGCGCATCTAGCGCGAATGCCAGGCACGCGGGATCGACTACGACCCGGAGCCGCTCTCGGAGCGCGACGCCGCGCGCCCGCTCCGCGGCGGTTCTCCGGATGAGATGCGGCAGGAAGGTAATTGAATGAGCATGAATCATAAACACACCGAACACCGATTCTTCGAAAGCTGACCAACCGGCCAGCCCCGAGAAAACGCCCTGGAGGCCGGAAGCCACGGCCGAGGCGCTTTGCTCCGCAGCGGCGCGGCGCGGGGTGTGGACTCGGGAAAATGACACGAGAGCTTGACCTGTTCGGAAATGCCGTGACCGCGGGTACAGCCCGCGGTCACGGCGAAGACGCACAACCATTAAGGGTTATGACATGATCGAATTCATTGTCTGGTCGGCATCGCCGCAAGAACCTGGGATATCTCAGTCAAGGTGGCAACCGTTGGCCCCAGAGATGCCACTGAAAGCGGTATCGACAGGACTGTGTCGCCATAGCGGAAGGCCAGCAGAATGCCTGGTAGTCATCGGTCAAGGAAATCCGGAGCTCGTCCGGCATGGCGGACAATCGCTGAAGATAAACACCTCGCGGCACCGGTGCGGCTGGCGCGGCGCCACGCACGGCGCCCATGTCCTTGGCGACTTGAAGGACGCTCATGACCAGGTCCTGCATCAGATGGCCAGGCAAGTTCATGGCCAGGGACGTGCCGCCCCGCGTGCGGGCGAGGATAGCTGGGTTTCCCCTCTCCGGTTCAATGACGGCCTCGACATGGGCGCTCGTGAATCCGATGAGCTTTTCGGAAACATGGATTTTGACGCCGGGTAACGTCTGCACGTCGGTCGTATCGGACTCGGTCGTATCGGACATGGAATGCTCCATCATGCTAATTGGTTTGGACAACCGCAGCATGACGGAGCCGGGAGCGGGCGGCAAGCCCGCTCCCACATGAGAATGAGGGAATGACACGAGAGCGTGACCTGTTCGGAAATGCGGTGACCGCGGTTACAGCCCGCGGTCACCAGTTGCTGTTGCCGATGGGATGGACCGCGACGCCTACTGCCCCGACCCGCCTCCATCGCTTGGAGTTTC
>WOUV01000182.1 GCA_009773045.1 Rhodospirillaceae bacterium
AGCGCTTCGTCACTCAGTTTCGGTGTCACCATGGCCGGGTTTTCCTCCTTCACAGAATCCCATACCATAGCCCACATAATGTTGAACCGTACCCCCTGGAGGGATCACAAGACGCGCTTGACAGGAAAAGGGTGTATGGTACCGTTATCTCTAACGGAAGTTTCCTCCTCCCGCATGGGGTTGGGGTATGCGCTGGCAAAGGGGAACTGCCAATGAAAAAGGCAATCACTGCTTTTATATTCTGCCTCATCGTTGCCGTGCCGGGAACGGGTCGTGCGGAGAGCAAGGAAGAAAGTGCCTATCTTCGTCTCGTCATGGATATTTTCAGCAATCATATCGAAGCGATCGAACTGCTGACAGCTAAACCCGGCAAATACGCCGATAACGTTGTCCGCCATACCAATGCCCTTGCCAATACGGCCGGGCTGCTTGACCATGCCTTTCCGGGTGACAAGAACACGAGCGAGAAAGCTGTGTGGCCCTGGCGTAGCGAGGCAGAGTTCAACAAGCGTGCCCATGCCCTGCAAACAGCCACCAAGGAACTGGCGACGACGGCACAGGCTTGGCTTGATGCCCACAAGCAGGACCCAGAACATGCACGCCGGGGACATGACCGGACGGCTTTCATGGCCGCCCTGGAACACCTGAAGGAAACCTGCCGCGCCTGTCACGGAAGTGCGCGCCACTGGCCATAGGGAGCCGTGTCATTTGAAACGAATGGATTTTTTGTCATGGGGGCGAAGGATACAGCGGCGCTTGCGGCATAAAAAAAGCATAGAGACCCTGCGAGTCGGGGGTCACCCGTGAACGTCGGGATGACGGGAGAAGGATTTCCTTCCCCACGGGGGAAAATGTTGGGGGGGGGGAGTGTTCGTGGAATGTGCCTGGAGAGTGTGTCATGACCCTCCCCCCTTCTCCGCCCGCCACCGTCACCACCCTTGCCATTACCGGCATGAGCTGTGCCGCCTGTGCGGTCCGGCTTGAAAAGGTGTTGACCCGGGTGCCGGGTGTGAAAAAGGCATCCGTCAACTTCGCCACCGAAACGGCCCGGGTGGAGGGCGAGGCCAACGCCGATCTGATTGCCGCCGTTGCCCAGGCAGGCTTCACGGCAACGCCTGCAAACACCTCCTCGACCCGAACGATGGAGCGAACAAAAAACAAAACGCCGGAGCATCGGGAAGAAAAGACCCTGATCCTGGCCCTGCTCCTGACCCTGCCCCTGATCCTTCAAATGGCAGCCGAAGTGTGGTCTTCGCATGCCTTCATGATGCCGCCGTGGCTTCAGCTCGTTCTGGCAACGCCGGTGCAGTTCTGGGCCGGCGGACGGTTTTATGCCGGCGCCTGGAGATCCGTGCGGGGCGGCAGCGGCAACATGGATGTCTTGGTCGCCCTTGGCACCACGGCGGCCTATGGGTTTAGCGCCTGGCGGGTTTTCTTCGATCCGGAGGCAGCCCTTTATTTCGAGGCGGCGGCCGTCGTGATCGTGCTGGTGCGGCTTGGCAAGCTACTGGAGGCGCGGGCACGACGCAGCGCCGCCGGGGCCATCCGGGCCTTAAGGCATTTGCGCCCCGAAACCGCCCGCGTCGTGCACGAAGACAACGTGGTCGAAATTCCGGCCGATCAGGTGACCTCCGGCGCGGTGGTGATGGTCCGCCCCGGCGAGCGTTTGCCCGTTGACGGCATGGTGATCGCGGGGGAAAGCGCGGTCGATGAATCCCTCATCACCGGTGAAAGCCTACCGGTTTACAAAACAATCGGCATGCCGGTGGTGGGTGGCGCCATCAACGGAGAAGGACTCCTGAAAGTTCAGGCCACCACGGTGGGCGCCGCGTCCACCCTTTCCCGGATTATCCAAAGGGTCGAGGATGCCCAGGCCGGCAAGGCGCCGGTCCAGCGCCTAGCCGATCGGCTGGCCGCCGTTTTCGTGCCGGTGGTGACGGGGCTGGCCGGAGTGACCTTTCTTTTGTGGTGGCTTTGGCTGGAGCAGCCGGAGGCCGGTTTCGTTGCCGCCGTGTCGGTTCTTGTCATCGCCTGCCCCTGTGCCCTGGGACTGGCGACACCAACCGCCATCATGGTCGGCACCGGCCTTGCCGCCCGCCGGGGCATTCTGATCAAGGATGCCGAGGCGCTGGAGATCGCCCACCGCGTGACCGTGGTGGCGTTCGACAAGACCGGCACCCTGACCGAAGGCCGCCCGGTGGTGCGGACGGTGGAACCAGAATCGGACCGCGAAACGATCGTGCGTCTGGCGGCCGCCGTCCAGCAGGGCAGCGAGCATCCGCTGGCCCGGGCCGTGCTGGAGGCGGCGGGTCGTGACCTTCCCCCCGTCACCGCGTTCCGGGCACTGGCCGGACGCGGCGCCTGCGCAACGGTCGAGGGGCGGGATTTGCTGCTGGGGAGCCGGCGCCTGATGGCGGAGTCCGGTCTTGTGACTCTCCCTTGGGAAATGGCGGCCCGGACGTTGGAAAACGAGGGCTGTTCCGTGATGTGGCTGGCGGAACGGACGGAAACGGAGGAAGGCGCCCATGTGCTGGGGTTCCTGGCCGTGGCCGATCCCATCCGACTCACGGCGGCGGAAACGGTGCGGACGTTGCGGCGGCTGGGGATGGAACCGGTCCTTGTGACCGGTGACACCCATGCCACGGCACGAACCGTTGCGCGCGCGGTCGGCATTGACCGGGTGCATGCCGAGACCCTGCCGGATGACAAGGTGGCCGTCCTCCTTTCCCTGCGCCGGAACGGCAGGGTCGTGGCCATGGTGGGCGATGGCCTGAACGATGCCCCCGCCCTTGCCGTGGCCGATGTGGGCGTGGCCATGGGCAGCGGCACCGATGTGGCCATGCAGACGGCGGGTCTTACGCTGATGCGCGCCGATCCGGCCCTGTTGCCCGTGGCCTTTGCCCTGTCCCGCGCCACCTATCGCAAGATTTTGCAAAATCTGTTCTGGGCGATGCTTTATAATGTGGTGGCCCTGCCCGTAGCGGCCATGGGCCTCCTCAGCCCGGCGCTTGCCGGGGCCGCCATGGTTTTTTCTTCCGTCAGCGTTGTCGTCAACGCCATGGTGCTCGTTTATACTTTCAAGTCTTGATCGTTCACCGATCACGGCTCCCCTCAACTGCCGGGCGCGAAAGTACTTAACCATCTCCGCGTGTTTATAGTACAAACATCTCTGCCAATAAGGGTAAATAACGCGGGACTCTCGCCGCCAGCATGCGCCTTTGAACAGTCCCCCCACGCACCGATTCGCACCCTATATCTTTTCGGGCGCCACAATCATGGGTTTTGTGGGGCGCTGAGAGACTAATTAAAGGGCATATCGTTCATCGAGCGATCACATTCACACGTTTCCGATCTCCGTCCTTTGATCAACAAAATGGCATTTTGTTGATTCAGTAGACATATAAGAACATACTCATACACGTACTCTCCGTGAGGTCAAAAAAAACACCCCCTGCCTTTTGAACCAGGGGGAGGCTCTATGCGGACGAACGAAATGACCACCTTACGACTGACCCCCAGGCTGATCGCGGCCTTTTTTGCGGTCGGCCTGTTGCCGTTCCTTTCCATCGGATTCCTGTCCCTGCAAAAAAGCGGTGGCGCCCTGGAAGAACGGGCCTTCAATCAGCTTGCGGCTGTTCAGGCCATCAAAAGTAACGAGATCGAAAAATTTTTCGCCGAACGCCGCGGCAATATGGGAGTGCTGGTGGAAACCGTCGACACCCTGCGGCGGGAGGCGTTCAACAAGCTTTCCGCCGTTCAGGCGATCAAGAAGAACCAGCTTGAACAGTACTTCCAGCGGGCTGGCGATCAATCTGTCGCTCATTGCCCGCAATCCAACGACGGTTCAGACGATTGCGGAATTCACCAATGCCTTCCTCGCCGGCGGCCACAAGGTTGGCGGACCGGAATGGACTTTGGTCGAAAAACGCCTGGGGCCGGTCTTCACCCACCTTTTGAAGGAAGACGGCTATTACGACGTGTTCCTGATTTCGGGCGAGGGCGATACGGCTGACCATCTATCAGTTTAGCGCAATGGGTTGTTGACGGCAGGAATCTGCGTGTGATTCAAGGGGTCTGGCTTTGATGGAAGGGGGACTCAAATCGT
>WOUV01000183.1 GCA_009773045.1 Rhodospirillaceae bacterium
GGCAACTGTCGCCGCCAACCCGCCGACACCCGCAAATCGTAACCAACCAAACCCTTCACGACGCCGTGCCGCCTAATGCACAGCTTTGGTTCACACCCCGGAGAAACAGAAAAGCACGGGGAAGCCATGACGGAAAGCCGAGGCCATGGATGCCGGGGGAGGCTCCGGGGCCTACCCGTTCCATCATTCCCCCTCTCTCTGCTTTTAGAACGATTCTTGCTGCGACAGTTTCGTGAACAAAACGGGGAAGTGTCGCAACTGTCGCTGTCGCAAACTCCACAGAGCAAAAAACAGAGGGGAGATTCTGAAGCCCCCCCCGGCATGCAAGGCCGCCCTTGGAGAAGTGGCGATCCTTGATGCAAGAGCGCCAATGACGGCGGTTTCCTCCAGGACGAACTCCACGGAAGGGCGCCGGCCTTTCCCGTCCCAAGATTAGCTGATGCCGATGCCGGTATTCCGATTCGCGCGGGTGGTCATGTCTGGGCTCGGTCACCAATCGACGGGATTGCCCTGCCATCTCTCCACCTGTGTCTCCCAGCGTCTCCCCGTATCACGTTAAGTTTTGTGGGTTGGCCAGGGGATCATCCGTCTCGGACGTCCTGTAACTCATTGGGAATGAGCGATAAATCAAGCATTGCCGGCGGACATATCCTCCGCATCCTGGCGATTTCGGCTCATGCCTTCAGGCGTCACTCCAGGGTGACGCTCAAGGGAATCAGGCGTAGATCCGTTTTTTCCCGCAAGGCCTCGTGCAGGCGGGCAGCCTTTTGCTGACGATGCCACAGGCCGGCGTACAGGCCGTTTTGCGCCAAAAGAAACGCATGGGTGCCGCGTTCGGCCACGCCGCCGTTCGCGAGAACTAGAATTTCGTCGGCATCGATCACGGTTGACAAACGGTGCGCGATCACCAGGGTGGTGAGATTGGCCGACACACGGCGCAAGGAGTTTTGGATTTTCTGCTCGGTATGGGTATCAAGGGCCGAGGTTGCCTCGTCGAAAATCAGGATCGGCGGTTGTTTCAACAGCGTGCGGGCGATCGCTACCCGCTGCTTTTCGCCCCCTGATAACTTCAAACCGCGCTCGCCCACGCGGGTTTCATAGCCTTCGGGCAGGCTCATGATAAAATCGTGCAGTTCGGCGACGCGGGCGGCATGCTCGATCTCCACGCGGGAGGCCGTGGGCCGACCATAGGCGATGTTATAGAACACGGTATCGTTGAACAGAACCGTATCCTGCGGCACGACACCGATGGCCGCCCGTAGCGAGGCCTGGGTCACGGTGCGGATGTCCTGGCTGTCGATGACGATACGCCCAGAGGTGGCGTCGTAGAAGCGAAACAGCAACCGGGCAAGGGTCGATTTGCCCGCTCCCGAGGCGCCCACGATGGCGGTGGTGCGCCCGGCCGGCACCACGAACGAGACCCCCTTCAGGATCGTCCGGTCGGGGTGATAGGCAAACGAGACCGACTCGAAGGTGACCATGCCGCCGTCCACGACAAGCGCGCGGGCATCCGGCGGATCGATGACCTCCGGCGTGTGTCCGGTCAGTCTGAACATGACGTCCATGTCGGTCAGTGCCTGCTTGATCTCGCGATAGACCATGCCAAGAAAATTCAGCGGCAGGTAAAGCTGGATCAGATAGGTATTGACGAGCACGAAGTCGCCCACCGTCATCGTGCCCCGGGTGATGCCGTGGGCCGCCAGCAGCATGATGACCACAAGACCCGCGGCGACGATGCCCCCCTGACCGATGTTCAGGAAGGAAAGGCTGGCCTTCACCCTCACGGCGGCCCGTTCATAGGCGGCAAGCGCCAGGTCGAAACGGCGGGCCTCGTGTTCCTCGTTGCCGAAATATTTGACGGTTTCGTAATTCAGCAGCGAATCGATGGCCTTGGTGTTGGCCTCCGAGTCGGTGGCATTCATGGTCTGCCGGAATTGCATCCGCCATTCCGTCACCACAAATGTGAACAAAACATAGCCGCCGATGGTGACAAGAGTCGCCAAAGCGAAACGCCAGTCGTACAGCATCCACAAAACGCCGCAGACGAACAACAGCTCCAGCACCGACGGTCCGGCCCGGAACAGGGTCAGACGCAGCAAAACCTCGACCCCGTGGGTGCCCCGTTCCACGGCGCGCGACAGCCCTCCCGTTTGCCGTTCCAGATGAAAACGCAACGAAAGAGCGTGCAGGTGACGGAATGTTTGCAGCCCAAGCGCGCGCACGGCTCGTTCCGCCACCTTAGCGAACAGAGCATCCCGCAGTTCATCGAATCCTTGTGACAGCATCCGGGCCAGGCCATAGGCCAGGACCAGCCCCACCGGCAGGGCGCGCATGCCGATCGTTTCGTGGCCCATGCTCAACGCATCGACCGCCTGCTTGAAGAACAGGGGGATGGTGGCGTTGGCCATCTTGGCCGCCAGCAGCAGCACGAGCGACACCACCACCCGTCTCTTGATGTCCCGTTGCCCCGCCGGCCACAGGTGCGGCAACAGATGCGCGATGGTGCGCCAATCCTGGCGGATACCGGCACGCGGAAGGGATAGCGCGCTGCTGGGATGACGTCTCATGGGCAGCGGATCACGGACCACGGTCCTCCGGCTCGTGGGGCCAGATGTCGTGCTTGGGGAAATCCGGAGTCAAGGGACTGAACGGCCGGCTTTCACCCCGTTCGCCGGGAGTGCTCCGTTCCTCTTCCAGCGGTCGGTCGAAGGCGTGGGCCTGCGCCCGACTGGCCAGCGCGGCAAACAGATTGCGCCGACGCCGGACCGTGGGGCGTGTCTCGTCGCCATCCTCTGCGGCAAGAAGGGGTGTTTCGGCAACGGGCGGCTCCGGCTCTTTTTCTTCTCCGGCACTCGATCCGGTTGGTACGCTCTCGCCGGCCAAGTGACCGGCCCGCGACAACAACGCCTGAACCGCCCCAAGGGCGCCATCTTGGATCAGATCCAGAACCAGACGGTCGCCGTCGTGCTCGTTGCCCAATTTGACCAGCCGTTCGTATTGGCCAAGGACGTGCGCCATCTCGGCCCGCAGCCGGGCATCCGCGGCAACCAACCGCCTCAGACCCACGGCAAAAGCCGGATCCCGTTCGGCGGCGGCCCGGAAAAGTTTGCAGAAGACCGATCGGTTTCCGGAGCGGTAGCAACGCCACAGCCCATCCGTCTCGACAGCGGTACACAAGCCGATTCGCAGCGCGAACGAGGCCAGAGTCGCGTTGATATCATCCAAGGCAAGGTCAAGGGTGCGGTAGAACGCCTCGTGTCGGGCCTGAACGCGCCACTCCCCCAGGGCGCGACTGTTCATCTCGCCCTGGTCGGCCGTGCGTCGGAGCTGTCCCAAAAGCTGGCGGATCACAAACAGCTGATGCCGCAGGGTCAACAGCAGGCCGAAGAGACCGGCGGCAAGCCAGATGACCGCAACCGGCCCCACCGTAACCCCGGCCACCTGGGCCAGGGCCACGGGGTCCAGGGCCAGCAGGGCTTCCCCCCCCAGACGACTCAGGACGAAGTAACCGGCCCCCCCGAGCCAGACCAACGACAACGCAACAGAGAAAGCCACAACGATTGCGACACCGAGCATCGATTCACCGGACGTTCAGGGGAAACAACACGGCTCCCGTCCTTTGTCTGCGACAAAAGACGTTCTTGCACCTCTCTCGGCCTTCTTCAAAGCCCTTCGTTCCCAGACATCATCTGCTTGACAGGAAGAGCATACACGATCAGGGCAGTCGGGTGTGCCCTTGTTTGTTCTCTCCCTCGGGGACCGGGCACGCCGCGGCCTAGCGAAGCTCTCGTCATGCCAAAGGCCTGCGTTCCGCATGACGGCCCTTTCGACCCCCTTGGCACGTCCAGGCAGAGGAGATCCGTCCTGCACCCGATTGCCCTGGCTCAACGATGGCCGGGACGTGGATCGTGGGGATCTTTCAGGGCGCTACGAGTCTTCACCAGGTTTTTCAGGCATGCGTTCTCCGAACCCCTGCGTCGCATATTCCATGCGAATCATGCCGTTGATCAAAGCCATGTTGCGGATTCCATCGGCATAAAGGGTTTGTACCATGGGCCGTGCTCCTGTGCTGGTC
>WOUV01000184.1 GCA_009773045.1 Rhodospirillaceae bacterium
AGGCGCGGCCTCCCCCCACACCCCCCGCGATTCCTTATTATTTTGTGTGTAGTTGACGCAAGATCTCGTTCAAAACCAGACGGCCATCACGAGTCGTCCGAAGGCCAGCCTCGTCAAGGACCAGATAGCCCTTCAGACACTCGACCGCGCTCGGGTCCAGAACCGCCTCCAGCGTGCGGCCCGTCAGTGTTTGAAACAGGGGGCGGGCGATCCCGGCGGTGAGGCGCAGGCCCATCAACAGTATTTCCTCGACCCGCTCCCACGAAGACACGGCAGACGACGTTCCGTAATCCCCCCTCTCTCCCCGCGCGAGCCACGTTTTCGGGGAACGATGCTGGCAGGTGGCCAGAAATGCGCCGCTGACATCGGTCACGCGGCCATGGGCGCCCGGTCCGATGCCAACGAATTCTCCCCCCTGCCAGGAGATTAGATGATGACGGCATTCCGCCCCCGCCCGGGCATGGTTGGCGATTTCATAAGCCGGCAGGCCAGCAGCGGCAGTCATGTCCTGGGTCAGGTGATAAAGATCGGTGGCGGTGTCTTCATCTGGCAGGCGCCAGGCGCGCAAGGCACTGCCAGCCTCGATGGTGAGCTGATAGAGCGAAAGATGCTCCGGGGCAAGCGCCAGAGCCTGTTCCAGTTCTCGCCGCCACGACGCTAACGTTTGATCGGGCCGGGCGTAGATCAGATCGAACGACACACGGGGGAAAATGCGCTGTCCCGCCACGATGGCCGCCACGGCCTGGGCGGTATCGTGGATGCGGTCCAGCCGGTGCAGGCTCTCATCGTCCAGAGCCTGCACGCCCAGCGACAGTCGGTTCACGCCCGCCGCCCGAAAGTCCGCGAACGTATCGCAATCGACGGTGCCGGGGTTGGCCTCCAGCGTCACTTCCAACGTGGGGGCGGGAGACCAGTGGGTGAGCGCCCGCTCCAGCACCGCCGCCACCGTGGCCGGCTCCATCAGGGAAGGAGTCCCCCCGCCGAAGAACACGCTGGCAAGGGTGCGTCCGGGGGCGCGGGCCGCCTCACAGTCTAGGGCGCCCAGCAGGGCGCGCCGCCAGCGTTCATGATCCACGCGCGCTGTGACATGGGAATTGAAATCGCAGTACGGGCACTTGCGCACACAAAAAGGCCAATGGACATAAAGACCAATCCCCGGGGTTTCTTCCCCGTGATGGCTGACTCCCATGGAATCTTCATCGGCGCCGCAGGGCATGGGCGATGTCATCGGGCAGGGCGCCGGCCACCAGGGGGACGAACTTGACCGGGTTGAGTTCCTCGACATCATAATCTTCCGCATCGACGCGGACCACGCGCACGATGCGCTCTCCGCGCTCCTCGTCACGGAAGGGCAGCACTATCATGCCGCCGACCGTCAGTTGAGAGATCATCTGTTCCGGTATTTCCGCCGCCGCTACCGCGGTGATCAGGATGCGATCGAACGGCGCCTGTTCGGGCCAGCCCTTGGTTCCATCGCCGACCCGGGCGGTAATGTTGTGCAGGCGCAGCTCATTGAAACGAGTCATGGCTTCAAGATGCAAGGGACGATAGCGTTCAATGGTATACACCCGCCGGCACAATCTGGCCAGGACCGCCGCCTGATAGCCCGAACCGGTGCCGATTTCCAGAACCTTCATCCGTTCGCCGATCTTCAAGGCCTGGGTCATTTCGGCGACGACCAGGGGCTGGCTGATGGTCTGGCCATGGCCGATGGGCAGGGCGCGGTTTATGTAGGCCTGATCCTGGAACGACCCGGGGACGAACCGTTCGCGGGGCACGCGCTCAATGGCCTCCAGCACCCGGAGATCGACGACTCCGGCCTGCCGCAGTTCCATGATCAGGCGAATCTTGCGCTGCTCCACACTCACGGGAAAACCTTTCGCAATGCCTCCATCGTTGGACCATGGGTCAGATCGACACACAAGGGAGTCACCGTCACGGCGCCGCGGCAGATGGCTTCCAGATCCGTGCCGGGAGCGGTGCGGTCTTCGTTGCGCTGGCCACCAATCCAGATATAGGGACGCCCGCGCGGGTCCACCCGTTCCTCCAGATGATCCCCGATCTTGCGTTTGCCCTGGCGCGCCACCATGATGCCACACACCGCCTCCGGCGCCACGTCGGGAATGTTGACAGTGATGAGTACGTTGCGTTTCCACCCCATTCCGGTTACCGCGCGAATGACCTCCGGGACGAATCGCTCGGACGTTTCCCAGCGCACGGCCTGCGGCGCGGTAAAGACCTGCGACACGGCAATCGCCCGCACGCCCAATAGCGCGCCCTCCATGGCCGCGGCCACGGTGCCCGAGTAATGCACATCTTCTCCCAGATTGTCACCACGGTTGATGCCCGATAAAACGAGATCGGGCTTGCGGTCGTGCAGCAGCCTGTTGATGGCAAGCAGCACGCAGTCGCTTGGCGTGCCGTCAACGACGTAACGACGCTCTTCAACTGCACGCATGCGCAAGGGGCGGTGCAGGGTAATGGCATGGCTTGCGCCGCTTTGCTCGGTTTCCGGGGCCACCACCCAGACATCATCGGTGAAGGCGCGGGCGATGCGTTCCAGAAGATGCAGGCCAGGGGCCGTGATGCCATCGTCATTGCAAATCAGAATCCGGGTCAGGCCAAGGTCTTTGATCGGCTCATGCATGGGGCGTGATCATCTCCAGCCCGTTCATGTAGGGCCGCAGGACCCGTGGCACGACAACCGTTCCGTCGGCCTGCTGGCCGTTTTCCAGAACCGCCACCAGCGTGCGCCCGACGGCAAGGCCGGAGCCGTTCAGGGTATGCACGAAGCGGGTGCCTTTCCCGTTTTTCGGACGGAACCTCGCCTTCATGCGGCGGGCCTGAAAATCGCCGCACGTGGAACAGCTTGAGATTTCCCGATAGCGCCCCTGTCCCGGCAACCAGACCTCGATGTCAAAGGTCCGGCTGGCGGCAAAGCTCAGGTCGCCGGTGCACAGCGCCACCACCCGATAGGGCAGCTCCAACCGTTTCAAGACCTCCTCGGCACAGGCCGTCATGCGCAGGTGCTCCGCCTCGGAGTGATCGGGGTGGGTGATGCTGACGAGTTCCACCTTGGTGAACTGGTGCTGGCGGATCATGCCGCGGGTGTCCTTGCCGGCGGCCCCGGCTTCGGAACGAAAACACCATGTCATGGCCGTGTAGCGCAGGGGCAGAACGGATTCCTCCAGAATCTCTCCCGCGACCAGATTCGTGAGCGGCACCTCGGCAGTGGGAATCAGCCAATGGGTGTTGTTGGCGCGGAACAGATCCGCGGCGAACTTGGGCAACTGGCCGGTGCCAAACAGGGCGCTGTCGCGGACAAGGGCCGGGGGGTTGACCTCGACATACCCGAATTCGGTCGTGTGCAGATCCAGCATGAACGCGGCCAAGGCCCGTTCCAGTCGGGCCAGCGCCCCTTTCAAAACCACGAAACGGGCGCCCGACAAACGGCTTGCCCGTTCGAAATCCATAAGGCCAAGAGCGGCGCCGATGGTGTCGTGCTCCAGGGGCGTGAAGGAAAAGGACGGGAGGGAGCCAACCCGGCGCAGCTCGACATTGGCGGACTCATCCCTTCCGTCGGGCACATCGTCCGCCGGCGGATTGGGCAGGGTCATCAGCACCCCCTGCGGTCCCTCCAACGCGTCGGTCAGGCGGGCGGCGTGGGCCTCAGCGTCTCCTTGAGCGTCCTTGTCGGCCATGCTTCGTGCCATCAGGGCGGCGGGGTCTTCGCCCCGGCCACGGGCGGCACCGATTTCCCTCGCGAGTGTGTTGCGCCGGCTTTGCAGATCCTGAGCCTCGGCCAGGGCCTCGCGCCGTGCCTTGTCCAGTTCAAGGATTTTTTCGGCCAAAGGCGTCAAACCGCGTCGCGCAAGGCCGCGGTCGAAGGCATCCGGAGTATCGCGTATCCATTTGATATCGAACATGGAAGGTCATGCCATTTTACAATGAAAACCCCTGTCTTATACGCCGGACACGCTCCGTCGTCCACTCCAGGAATAAGAAAAAGGAATCGAGGGGTGTGGGGGGAGGCTAGCCTCCCCCCACACCCCTCGATTCCTTTTTCTTATTCCTGACGCAAGGCCAGGAAGCGCCGCCACGGTGGACAACAGAAAAAACACGCTCCAATCCACCTGTTCGGCCACCCAGCCCGCCCCGGATGACAAGACCGTGCGCCCCACCGCCATCAACGATGACAACAAGGCATATTGAGTCGCGCTGTAAGCCGTGGTGCACAACAAGGACAGGTAGGCGACGAACGCCGCCGATCCCATGCCACCCGCCAGATTCTCAAACCCGATGGTCACGGCCAGCAGGGAAAGGTCATGCCCCACCACGGCTTGCACCGAGAACATCAGATTCGATGCCATCTGCAACACCCCACAGCCCAGAAGGCTTTTCAGGACTCCATACCGGCTCACCACCGCACCGCCGATAAACACACCGGCAAGGGTTGCCAGCAAACCGAACAGCTTGCTGATGCTGGCGATTTCGCTGTTGGTAAAGCCAATGTCCACGTAAAACGGATTGGCCATCACGCCGGCGAAGACATCGCCGAATTTATAGAGCAGAACAAAGGCAAGAATGGTGAACGCTCCCGGGCGTTGCAGGAAATCCGTAAAGGGCGCCAAAACCGCCTCGCGCCACCACGCCCGCCAGCGTTCGCGCCGGGGGAAGAGGGGGAGGGGAGGTTTTTCTCCGTGCGGTTCGGGCGACAACAAAATGGCCCCCACCCCCACCGTCATCAACAGCGCCATGATGGCGTAAACCGTTGGCCATGACAGATGATCGGCCAGAAACAAAGCGCCGGCACCACTCGCCAAAAGGCCCAGCCGATAGCCGGCCTGCGTTACGGCGGCGCCGGCGCCCTGCTGGCGCTCCGTCAGGATGTCGATGCGATAGGCGTCGACTACGATGTCCTGGCTGGCCGAACAAAACGCCACGGCCATCGCCAGAAACGCCGTGAGCCAGGGGGTGGACACGGGGTGCGAGGCGCCCAGAGCCAGAAGACTTGCCATCAGCATTCCTTGCGTGAACACGGCCCATCCCCGCCGTCGCCCGAGCCGGGCGGTCAGGAACGGCAGCCGCATCCGGTCCACGAGGGGCGCCCACAGGAATTTCAGCGCATAGGGCACCCCCACCAGCGCAAACAGACCGATCGTCGTTTTATCCACACCCGCCCGGGCCATCCAGATGGCAAGGGTGCCGGTGGTCAGGGCCAGCGGCAAACCGCTCGCAAATCCCAGAAACAGAATCGCCACCACCCGCGGGTCCCGATACACCGCAAGGCTCTGCCCGATGTGGGAGGGGAACCTTGTCACGGACACCAGCGCAGGAAGTTGGCGATCACGGTCAGGCCGACGTGCTGGCTTTTTTCGGGGTGAAACTGGGTGCCGACCAGGGTGTCACGCCCGACCATGGCGGCCAGGGATTCGCCGTATTCAACGGTGGCAAGGCAATGGGCGGGGTCCTTCGTCATAAAGTGATAACTATGGACGAAATAGGCATGGGGATTTTCAGGCAGGCCGGCCAGCACGGGATGAGTCCCAACGGCCTTGATCTCGTTCCATCCCATGTGTGGCACTTTCAACGCGGGGGTGGTGGGGCGAATCGGCTCCACCGTGCCGCCGATCCAGTCCAGACCGGCATGGGAGCCATGTTCGCGCCCCAGGGTGGCCATGAGCTGCATGCCCACGCAAATACCCAGAAATGGGCGTCCGCGGTGGAGCACGGCCTCGGTCAAGGCCTCCACCAATCCGGGCACGGCGGCAAGACCCCTGGAACAGTCCCCGAAGGCCCCCACCCCCGGCAGAACGATCCGATCGGCCCGGTCTATGTCTTCGGGGTGGGCCGAGATGTGAAGGGCGCCGCCGTCCATGACACGCTCGAACGCCTTGGCGGCCGAACGCAAGTTGCCCGATCCATAGTCGATAATGACAACGTTGTTGTTCACCACGCCTCCTTCACGATGGACCGCTCAGGATACCCTTGGTGGAGGGCACCGTGTCATGGTTGCGGGAATCGATGGTCACCGCCTGGCGCAAAGCCCGTGCCAATGCCTTATAGCATCCTTCGACGATATGGTGATGATTCTCGCCATAAAGACAGGTCACATGTAGGGTGAGGCCGGCGGCGTTGGCGAAAGCCTGGAACCATTCCTTGAACAATTCCGTATCCATCGTGCCTATCTTGGGACGGGGCAAGGCCACCTGCCACACCAGATGGGGCCGGTTGGAAAGATCGAGCACGACCCGGGTCAGCGCCTCGTCCATGGGCACATAGGCAAGGCCATAGCGGGTAATACCTTTGCGTTCTCCAAGGGCCTGGGTGAGGGCATCACCAATGGCAAGGCCGGTATCCTCGGTCAGGTGGTGGAAGTCGATATGGGTATCGCCGGTGGCACGCAGCGCAAGATCGATGAGGCTATGACGGGAAAGCTGTTCCAGCATATGATCAAAGAATCCGATTCCCGTGCGAATATCATGGTGTCCTGTACCGTCAAGGGCAAGAGTGACGGTGATGTCGGTCTCCTTGGTGACCCGGTGAACATGGGCCGTGCGCATGATTGGACTCTCTTTCGATCGATTCGGGCGTTTGTGGGTTCCGGCGAAGCCTTGTCGGAATCTTTTGATAGCAGATTGCCGTTCGTCGTGCCAGAAACTCCGGAACGAATAGCCTTATGCGAGCATGCATGAACTGAGAATGCCCGCGCTCATACGGTTACCTGGGAACGACACGACAAAGAAGTTGTCATTCGTGGCGAGGATGTAGTATGATCATGTAAATTACTAAGCGGTAATCGTGTTGCCTCTCACTCAACAGAGAGGAGATTGACATCTTGCCCGGTGTGTTACGGCATGGGACACTGAAGATGTATTCCTTTTATAACGAGTGAATCAGGCAGGGGAGGTTCGCAATAGCCGCCGACATCACGGAAAACTAACAACCTCCGGGGTCTGGCATGTGTGCTGGGGGTAGGGTATATC
>WOUV01000185.1 GCA_009773045.1 Rhodospirillaceae bacterium
CCCTTCAATCACGGGATCGACGCCAACGCTGTCATGACGCTGGCCCGGCAGGAGACGGAAGCGCGCGAGGGTACCGAGCGCATCGACACGCGCTAGGATCGTGGTGGTGAGTCCGCCGCGCGATGGCCTGAGTGTGAGTCCCCCTTTGCGCCGGTCCCGTGCCGGTGAACGTTCACGATTGTGCCGCCGATGAGGGCGTCTTCACAGTCGGGATCGTCCGACAGAATGTCGAACAGCCGCGTGAAGAGGCCTTTCTTCGCCCATCGGCGAAACCGCTGGAACACGCTGTTCCAAGGGCCAAAAGCTGCCGGCAGATCGCGCCACGGAGATCCCCCGCCACAAAATCGCTTCCAGAAACAAACGGGTATCCTTCACGCCGCAGTCGGTGGCCGTGCCCGAAAGGGGTGGCGCGATCTTCTCTCAAGCCTCGTCCCCAAGGACAAAACGCTTTGTGTTCATTCAAGCTCTCCCACAAAAAAAGTTTTGAATCAGAATTTTTGGAAATCCTCTCATTGTCAACAGACCCGAGCGCGTGATGTCGGTGGCGGCGATCTGCGCCTTGATGGCGGCGATAAGGCAAGGGCGCGGGGTACGAATGTCTTCGGGTGTAACCTTTGGCTCGGCGCGGACGAATATGCAGATTGAAAACAGTCGGCTTGCCCGTCGTGCCCGGCAGAGTAGCCTGCCGACAGCGCTGAAGGGGTGACGGACAGGCCCTGACGGCATCATCGTCGCCAGTGTGGTGGATCGCGGAGAGAAGAAGCGCCGATGCCCGATATCGACAAGAGTTTGCTCAAATCGCTGCTCGGTCTTGCCTCGGTGGTCGAGTTGCGGGATCCTTATACAGGCGGCCATCTCTGGCGCGTCGGCCAGTTCTCAAAGCTGCTGGCGGAGCGGGTGGGAATGGATGCCAAAGGGATATTCCTTGCTGCCATCGGCGGCTTTCTTCACGACCTTGGCAAAATCGGGGTGCCCGATGCCATTCTCAGAAAGCCGGACCGGCTGACCGAGCAGGAGTTCGCCGTCATCCGGTCGCACCCGACGATGGGCGCGGAACTGCTTCACGATCATCCATTGGCTCCGCTTGTTCTTGATGCCGTGTTGCATCATCATGAGCGCCCTGATGGGACAGGGTATCCCGACGGGCTCGATGGTGAACGGACCACCCTCGTCGCCCACATCGTCGCCATCGCCGATGCGTTCGACGCCATGACCAGCACCCGCAGTTACCGGCGTGGCATGCCGGCCGAGAAGGCGCTCACCATCCTGTTAGAAGAGAAGGGACGGCAATTTAATGCCGTTCTGGTGGATGAGTTTGTCTCTCTGCATCGATTGGACGGCCGGCTTGAGCACGTCGTCGGCCATTCCGACCATGGCCAGCCATTGGTCGATTGCCCAAACTGCGGTCCCATCATCGTCGTTCCTCGCACGCGGGGAGACGGGGACGACGTCTTCTGCCGCAACTGCGGCGGTCTGGCCCGTCTTCACCGCAAGGAAGACGGTTTCGAGGCGGTTCCCCTGGATGCGGTCGCCGATCCCGGAATGATGCGGCCAAGCCCAGAAGTTGATGTCCTTGATCAATTCATCGACACCGTGCCCCCCGCCCGATCATCATTCTTTCTGGGACGTATTTCGACCATGGTCACAGGTCGTGGAGGAGAGCGCTGAGCCGGTCTGGGCAGGCCATTCCAGATCGCAACGATCCGAGGAATCAGCCAATGTCAGTTTCGACTTTCGACGCGACTGAGGATATCGACCTATTTGTCGCCTCCCACGTGTTCGCGCACAACGCCCGCCCCCTGTTCGCCGTACTCGACGAGACGGCCGAGCGCATTGTCTGGCGGGCCGGGGGCTGCGATTTCCCGGAACTTTCAGAGGGGCCGGGGCAGGATTCACTCGAACTCGCCGATATCCTGGCCGCTCTGGGCGTGGAGGGGGCCGACATCCCGGATGTGAGGTCCTCCCTCCTCGCGGCCGATCCTGGTGCCGCGGCGGGATTCCCGCGCCGCCTCACTTCCGCCGGGGGCCGTAGTCTCGGCTTGGTCTCTGTGCACCGTCCCGCTCCCGATGGGCGCATTCAGTTTTCTCTGATCGACATCACCGCGTTCGTTGCCGCCGAACGCCGTGGTCGAGAGATGGCTGCGCGGATTCTTGAGGCCCTGGAGCAGGGCGATGAGTCCGCGTTGTCGGCCCTGGATGTCGTGACTCGTGGCGTCAGGGCCCTTGCGACCCTGCCCGATGATGACGCCGTCGCCACCGTGGCCCGGCAGCTTTCCGACATCGCCGAACACATCATCGTGACATCGATCGCCACTCTTCGTGTTTTCGAGGCGGACTGGATCGAGCCGCCCCCATTCTTCCCCGATGCCATGCCGATCTGGGGTGGCGCATGGGACGACGCACGATCCGGCCATATTCCGACGCACAGCCTGCGGGACGCCCGCGACTTCGTCCGCCATGCCATTCCTACCTTCCTAATTTCACCGCAGGGGCGTGAGGTGATCTGCCTCAATCGCTCGCTGGACGGCCGCCGTCTTCCCGGCATCGACGCCCTGGTCCGGGAACTCGGCGTCGAGGACAACAGCATCAGGACGGCCACCGACTTCTTCTCTGGCCTGCGCACGGGAAGGGATGTGGCGACGTTTGCCATGCGGGACACCACCATTGAGGCCCGTGGACAACCCCTGGTCGGTGGCGGCTGGCAGGCGACCCTGGTGCCGGCGATGACCGAGGCGGTCGATGTCCGCGGCCTCTTTCATGGATTCAAGAACCTGCTCCTGCACCTTCAGGTCCTGCACGTCGTTCGGACCCGGGCCGATGTCGTCCATGTCGATGCCGGACTGCGCGATACGGTGGCACGTCTTCAGACCCGCGTGACCTTTCTGCGGGCCATCGCCCGTGGCAGCCACATTGACCGCCAACGCCGACCCGAAACCGTGCGCCAATGGGTGCGGGGAGCGGTGCAGGTCGCTTCCGAACTGGGACGTGCCCTGACGCTGGATGCGGAGGATACGGCCCTCGACATGACCTACCTGGCGCCTCCGGAAGAAATGGAAGACACGCTGGCCGAGGTGGCGCGCAACGCCTATCAGCATGGAGCGACCCACGTGCATGTTGCGGCAACGACGTCGGATCGCACTCTGGCGATCACCGTGGTCGACGACGGCAGGGGGGTGACTCCGGACAAGCTCGGCCAGATCCGGCGTATGCTGGAAACCCATCGGTACGATGCGACCTTGACGACGCGCCACGACGGCACCGGCAACGGCCTATTGAGTGCGGCGAAGGCGGTCGGCCGCTTCGTCGATGGCCGGCTGACCATCGATCACGGCCCGGGCGGCCGAGGGACTCTGGTGTGCGTCGCCATGAAGCGGGCCGCCTGACCAGGATGTCCATTGCTCGCGCAGCTCAGGCTGACATCCGTACTGGCATTGCCAGCCGGTCACGTTGCGGATCATCTCCTCAAGGTCGCCCAATGCCATGGCGTCCTGGCACTCCCGACAGAACCGGGAAGTGACGGCTGTGTCGTGCAGAACCGATGCGGAGCACTCTTCGGTCCAGACCAACCGGCTCATGGCGTCTGCCAGAGAGAGTCCGCACGTCTGCATGTCGGCCATGACGACACGAAATTGCACCACGATGCGCTTGCTCTACCGCGTGGCACGCCACACCACGACCCGTCGATAGTCGACGACTTCCCCCATTGCCGCCTCCCTTGAAGCCAGACTTGCCAACCGGCATCCCCGGCACATCCCGTGTCATACCAATTTCACGTCAAAGGTGGAGTATTAAACCACTCGCAACTGGTGTTTGAGCGGATGATCTCCGGGTTTTCGGCCAAGGCATTCAATGCCCCGGCGCGGCAGATCTCCACTTTCTCAAGGGAATCGAACACCTTGTTGCCAAAATTGAGAGTCCTCACTTAAGATAGATGTGAAGACGGCTGTGAGGGCGGCGTGGTTTTTGGGGGCGCGCCGGTGGTGGTGAAGGCGCAGGGATCAATCGACCATTTCTTCCGACTTCGAGACGACCTTTGTGCGGCGTCGGAATCGTGCCAG
>WOUV01000186.1 GCA_009773045.1 Rhodospirillaceae bacterium
GCATACAATCCAACAGCCAAACCATTCGTTTGGCGAAAGCGCGAAGTCAAAGGATCACAGCTTAGAGATACTATCGTTAATTTATGCAATTATACACTACGTTCTCCCCCCGTAATAAAAACCAGAGCGTGAGGGGAGGCTTGCCTCCCCCCACACCCCCCTCGATTCCTTATCCTTTCTGTTGCGGTGCTGCCGTCGCACGTGCCCCGACCTTGAGCATCAAGGCCGCGGGCGTCACGATCAAGGTCAGGACCGTCGCAAAAGTCAGGCCGAACGCCATGGCGGTGGACAACTGAACCCACCACTGCATGGACGGCGCGCCCACCGTGACGGTCCGACTGACGAAATCGACATTCACGCCAAAGACCATCGGCAGCAACCCCAGCACCGCCGTGAACGCCGTCAGCAGCACCGGGCGCAAGCGCTGCACGCCGGTGCACAAGGCCGCCTCGCGCGGATCGGGGAAATCACGGCGCAGCCGGTCATAGGTATCAAGGAGCACGATGTTGTTGTTGACGATCACCCCCGCCAGGGCAATGACGCCAACGCCTCCCATGATCACCCCGAACGGCTGGTCGAACACCAAAAGCCCCAGCATCACGCCGATGGTCGAGAAAATCACCGCCGACAGTATCAGCAGCATGGAATAAAAACTGTTGAACTGCATCAAAAGGATGATGGCAATCAGGAACAGGGGATTTTTCCTGTTCCTCGTTTTCGCCCTTAAAACGCACCCGAACATCCGGGTCCAAAGGAGTGACGGCAAGCCAAGCCTGCAAGGCCCGCACCGCGTCATCCACCAGCGCACCGGGGGGAACATCGGCCTGCACCGTCATGGCGCGCGCGCTATCGACACGGTGCAACAAACCGGTGCGCGGTTCGGCCTTGAGAGTCACGAAGGATGAAAGCGGGATCGCACCCGCGGCCGTGTTGACCCGCAACCGGTCCAGTTGCGCCACGGTGCGGTAGGGTTCGGGGAAGCGGGCGACGATATCCACCGCCTTGTCATGGTCGTCGGGGCGATAGTCGGTGAACTTCAGGCCGCGGGTCACCATAGTCACCATGTCGCCCACGGCGGCCACATCCACCCCGTATTTGGTGGCCTGTGCCCGGTCCACCCCCATGCGCCACGTAATCCCCGGCACCGGCCGGCTGTCCTCGACATCAAGAAAGCCGCCGGTCGCCGCCATGCCCCGCCGCACGGTTTCCACCGCCGCCGGCAAAAGGTCCGGATCGCGCGCCGAAAGCTGCACCTGCACGGGCTTGCCCACCGGCGGACCTTCCTGTTTCTTGCGCATATCGATTTTGATGCCGGCCAGATCAGCGGTGCGCGCGCGAATATCGTTCAAGATGACATCGGCCTTGCGCCGCCGCTGCCAGTCGGCAAATTCAAGCGTGATGCGGCCGATCACGTCCTCGGCCACGTCGGCATGGCCGGGTTCCTTGCCAGAAAGGGCATAAACGACGCGGAACTCCCGCTGATCCATGGCAAGGATGCGTTCCTCGACCTCGCGGATCAGGCGATCTTTTTCGTCCGTTGCCAGGTTGCCCCGGGCATGGACATAGATCATGGCGCTCTCAGGCTCGATGTCAGGGAAAAACTGAAGCCCCCGTCCGAAAGTCCAATACGCACTCTGGACTCCCACCAACAGCAGGACCGTCCCGAAAACCACCAGAAAGGGCCAGCGCAAGGCCTGATCCAGCCGCCGCGCATACCATCCTGTAAAGCCCTTCAACTCCCGCACATTCCCCTGTTCACTGGCGGCAATGGTTGCCCGTGCCGCGGGATCGGTGGTGCCGGGCTGACCGATCAAGGCGCCGACGGTCGGCACGAACACAAGGGCCATCAACAGGGAAGCCGCCAGGGTGGCGGTCACGGTGATGGGGAGAAATTTCATGAACTCCCCCACCACCCCGGTCCAGAACAACAGGGGCAAAAAGGCGGCCACGGTGGTTGCGGTGGACGAGAGCACCGGCCAAGTCATGCGCCGCACCGCCAGGGCATAAGCGGCGGAACGGTCCAGCCCTTCGGCCATCTTGCGATCGGCGTATTCGGCGATGACGACCGCGCCATCCACCAACATGCCAACCGCGAGAATCAAACCGAACAGGACAACCACGTTGATGGTCAGGCCGATCACGGCCAGGAACAGAATGGTCAGTAGAAACGATCCGGGAATGGCAACGCCAACGATCAGCCCCGACCGCACGCCCAGCACTCCCACCACCACCACCACCACCAGCAGCACCGCGGCCAGGATGCTGTTTTGCAGGTCATGAAGCATTTCCCGGATATGGGTGGATTGGTCCTGGAAGATGTCCACCTTAACCGAATCCGGCCATCTTTTCTGTTCCTCGGTCACCACGGCACGCACTTTTTCCACGGTGCCGATGATGTTTTCGCCGATTCGTTTGGAGATCTCGAGGGTCAGGGCCGGCCGGCCGTTGATGCGGACGAGACTTTCGGCCTCCTTGAAGGCTTTGCGGACGCTCGCGATGTCCCGCACCCGGACCACGGCATCGCCTTCCACCCGCACCGGCAAGGTCATGATGTCCTCGACCGACTGGAGCAACCCCGGCACCTTGACCGTGAACCGTCCTCCCCCTGCCTCCAAAGCCCCCGCCGCCACCAGTGTGTTGTTGCGGGCCAGGAACTGGCCAATCGTCTGGGCCGACAGGCCATAGCTTTCCACCCGGACGGGGTCGATGATGATCTCCACCTGGGAGTCGCGGTTTCCGCCGATGGTCACGGACAACACCGAGGGCAGACGCTCGATGGCCTTTTCCAGGGTACGGGCCAGATTCAACAAGGTATGCCCAGGCACATCGCCGGAAAGCGCCACGGTCAGGATGGGGAACAGGCTGAAGTTGACCTCATGCACCAAAGGCTCGTCGGTGTCATCGGGCAGTTCGGCCTTGGCGCGATCGACTTTTTCCCGCACGGCGGACATCGCCTTGTCCGCATCGAATCCGGCTTCGAATTCAAGCAGCACGTTGGCCCCGCCCTCAAAGGCGATGGCGCGCATTTCCCTGACGCCTTCGACGGTCCGCAGCTCGTTTTCCATGGGTCCGACCAAAAGACGTTCGGCATCCGCCGGGGAGATACCGGCATAGGTTACGACGACGTAAAGAATGGGAATGTCGATGTCCGGATTCGCCTCCTTCGGGATGTCGCGGAAAGCGATGCCCCCGGCCATCAGAATCAGGACAAACGCCATCAGCACGGTGCGGGACCGGCCAAGAATGCGTTCGATCAGAATCATGACGAAGCACCCGACGCGGCCCCCGGCATGGCTTCTGGCATGGCTCCTGGCATGAAAGGCGTTTCCGGCACGGCTTCCACGCTTTGGCCATTCTGGACGAATTCTTGGCCAACGGTGATCACGCGGACGGCGGGGGGCAGGCTGCCCGCAGGACTCCGCACCCACAACAGCCCTTCGGCATCGCTGTCCACGATGACGAGGGGAAAGAAGGTGACCTGGTTTGCATCGGTCACGACTTTGAACCCCAGACGCCCGGCCTCGTCAAGGGTCAGGGACGACGGCGGAATCGCGTGCAAGGGGCGAGGCCGCAGCGGCAAATGGACCTCCGCGGTCATGCCGGCGGGCACGACACCCATGGCGTTGGCCAGCGAAACCTCGACCGGAAAGGTTCGGGTGGCCGGCGTTGCCACCGCAGCCACATAGGACACCGTTCCGGAAAGGCGCTCTCCCGTGATCAGCACCGCTTCTGCCGCCGTGCCGGGAGCAATGGCCGCCACATCCCGTTCGGTCACTTCGGCCACCACAACAATCGGGTCCAGCACCACGACCGTTGCCACGATCCCCCCAACCGGGACGACATCACCCTTTTCGACCGTGCGGGATTCGACGATGCCGGCGAAGGGCGCCCGCAGATGGGTGTGGTCAAGATCGATTTCCATGCGGGCAAGATGTGCCTGGGCAGCGCTTAATTCGGCCTGCGTCTCGGCGAGTCGGATACGTGAGGCAAAGGCTTTCTGTTCCAGTGCCCTGGCCGCCTCGTATTCGACCGCGCGCCGATTGAGGGTCGCGCGCCCCCCTGCCAGTTTTGCAGGAAGATCGTCTTCCTTCAGGCGCACAAGGATCTGACCGGCGGTCACCCGTTCGCCCTTTTCGACCAGAACGTCCGCAACCTGTCCAGAGATCTCGGCCTTCACGACCACGCTACGCCAGGGCCGGGTCCGACCACTGACCAGCAGATGGGCCACCCGCTCCTCGGCCAGGACCGGGCGCACGCGCACCTGCACCCGCTGAAGAGCGGGGGGAGGCTCTTCTTCAGCGGTGAACGATATCGCGGGCGCAACGTCATGTCCTATCAGACCAGGCAAAATCCAAAACATCGCCCCGCCAATGATGATTCCGGCGACGGTCAGGGGAGAAAAGAGGATTCGCTTCATGGAATCACCATAACAGGTTTATCCTTCCAAAACTCAAGATTTGGTCATAGAAACTTTCAATGATCATGGATTTTGGAGAATGACACAATGAAGGGGTGCGGCCTGGGGTGTGAACCAAAGCTGTGCATTAGGCGGCACGGCGTCGTGAAGGGTTTGGCTGGTTACGATTTGCGGGTGTCGGCGGGTTGGCGGCGACAG
>WOUV01000187.1 GCA_009773045.1 Rhodospirillaceae bacterium
CGCGCCCCTCGCCCACCGGCCAGGCGCGCACGCCATAGGGGCCGCCCAGCGTGAACTCCTCGGAACTGTCGAGATTCTCGTTCGTCCATTGGCCCGAGATGCGCCCAAACAGCGAGAAATCCCCCGGCAGGTCCTGAATGCGCACAAAGGCCAGGTTCGCGTGGTTGAAGCGGCCTTGCGTTTTCAGGCCAGCCAGATCGGCGGACAGCGCATCGGCGACGCGCCCGAGATCGAGATCGCCATGGGTCCAGGCGAGGGACCAGTTGGTCAGCCCGGCACTCAGGAGCGAATCGCGCGCGTCGCCGGACAGGGTGAGCGCCACCGTCTTCGAGCGCTTGTCCTGAAATCCGCTCGGCCAGCATTTCGTCCACCAGCGCCTTCCAGGTAAAGGTGCCGCCCAGCCTGACAGTGAGATCGCGTGAACGAAGAGCCGCGTAATCAAGGCCGAACGCGGCGTAATGCGCATGACCCTTCAGTTCCAGCGCCTTGCTGGGATCGTCGATGTTACGATAGCGCAACTGGCTGTAGATGGCGTTGGCGATGATGCCGCCCGCCAGCGGCAGGCTGAACGATGCCTGGCCGTACTTCTACCCCTGCGAGGTGGTGGTGGCAACGTGCGCGAGATCGCCGAAGCCCGAAAAGTCGGAAGCCGAGACCAGCGCGTTGCCCTGCGCGCGGCCCGTATTGGCGCTGCCGTAATTGTCGCCCCATAAATTGGCCGACAGGATGGGCGCCTCATCGACGCCCACCACCAGCCGGCTGGAAGCCGGGCTTGGCCCCCGGCTGAAGGCCTGCCTTGGCCGAAACGCCCGGCAGGTCGTTCATGCGCAGCAGCGCCTCCTCCATGTCCGCCTTGGTCACGTCGTCGGCCTTGATGCGCGACTCGGCGATGGCGCGCAGCAGCGATTCGCGGATGCGGACACCCTCGCCAGGCGCGAACTCGATCTTGTCGAGCGTGCCATCGACGATCACGATCGTGTCACCACGCCGCCGGTGATATCCTGCGGCGGCACCACGGCGCGGGCCAGCAGATGGCCCTGCTTCTGAAGGCTGGCGGCGATCTCGTCGGCCAGCGCGAACAGCCCGGTCAGCTCCAGCCGCTGGCCCTTGGTTTCGGCAATCAGACGCGCCCGCTCCGCTTCAGGCAACAGATCCACTTTGCCGGCGATGTGCAATTCCGTGACGACGACGGTTTCGCCCGCCTCCAGGGCCGGCCGGTGCGCCGGTTTCCCGCGTGGCTCGTCCGCGCCGGCGTGGGCCGAGGTTCAAGCCGTTGCATCTCATGCTGGCGCTCGCGCTCGCGCAGCAGCGTGCCGGCGTCCTGGGCAAAGGCGGGAAACGCGACTCCGGCCAACAGCGACGCCGCCAGAAAAACGGGCGCGAACGAAGAGGAACGATACGGTGCTACCGCAGCTTGCAAAGCGGGCGTAAGCGAAAGTAAAAACTCGCTAAATAACGGGGGGGGGGGGGGAAATATTCATATTTCTCAAAGCTCTTCCCTCAACCAGAATACCGTGTCTTGCTTTCCCGGCAAGGGAAACGTTTTTGGTTCTTCTGAACCGCCGTTCCACTTGAGCCTTTCCCTGTGGCAGGTCGAGGCATATCGCATATGACAAATTGCTTGGGTGCCTCTGTGACAGACGGGCTATGCTGTGTCAAGAGGCATCTTGGCCTGAAATCCCGGATGCAGCGTGCCGGCGTCGTGCAGGAAGGCCAATACGGCAAGGCGCGCCCGATCAACCCGTGTGATGGCCGCGGAGCGGATCGCTCCGCGCCGTTTCGTGATCGAGAGTTTTTCCCTTGATATGTGGCACGGTCTAGAATACACCCGCTCAGGCTCGGTTCGTTGGGGTCTGGGAATGGGGGATCGGTGCAGGGCGTTGCGGCGATCCGCAAGGTTCACAGGGAGGAAAAGGGAGTCATGTTGCAGGGCAAAATTCTTGTCGCCCAGGGGGGAGGCCCCACGGCCGTCATCAACGAGTCGTTGGCCGGAGTGGTGATCGAAGCGCGCAAGTACCCCTCTGTCAGTCAGGTCTATGGCGCCTATCACGGGGTGCGCGGCATCATCAACGAAGATTTCGTCGATCTTACGCAGGAAACGACGCACAATCTGGAACTCGTCGCCAAGACGCCCTCTTCGGGCCTTGGCAGCACCCGCGACAAGCCCGATCTCAAGTACTGTCAGGAAATTTTCAGGGTTTTGCAAGCCCATGACATCTCCACGTTTTTCTATATCGGCGGCAACGATTCTTCCGACACGTCGCGAATCGTGGCCGAGGAAGCCCGCAAGACCGATTATCGCCTGCATTGTTTCCATATCCCGAAAACGATCGACAATGACCTTGTCGTCAACGACCACACGCCGGGATTCGGATCGGCGGCGCGTTTCGTCGCCCTGGCCTTCGCCGGGGCCAACCTCGATAACCGCTCTTTGCCCGGCATTTATGTCGGTGTGGTGATGGGGCGGCATGCCGGATTCCTGACCGCCGCCTCCGCCCTTGGCCGCAAGTTCCAGGAAGACGGTCCCCATCTCGTTTATCTGCCGGAACGGGTCTTCAACGTCGAACGTTTCCTTGACGATGTCAAAAGAACCCATGATGCCTATGGCCGTTGCATCGTCGCGGTGTCGGAGGGGGTCCATAACGAAAAGGGTGAACCCATCGTCACCACCTTGACCAAACGGGTGGAGCGGGACGCCCATGGCAATGTCCAGCTTTCCGGTACCGGCGCCCTGGCCGATCTGTTGTGCGATCTGATCAAGGACAAGCTTGGGTACAAGCGTGTGCGCGGCGACACGTTTGGCTATTTGCAGCGGTCGTTTCTGGGGTGCGTGTCCGATGTCGATCAACGCGAGGCCCGCGAGGTCGGCGAAAAGGCCGTGCAGTATGCCCGTTGGCGGGAAACGGATGGATCGGTGGCCATTCACCGCACCGGTTTCTATTCGGTCGAGTACCATTTGCACCCGCTGGAGGAGATCGCCGGCAAAACCAAGGTCATGCCGGAGGAATTCATCAATGTCGAGGGCAACAACGTCAGCGATCGGTTCTTGATGTATTGTCGCCCGCTGCTGGGTTCCGGTGTTCCGGATGTCTTCCACTTGCGCAATTACAAGGTGGCCAAAATCCTCAACAAATAACGAAAAGCGAGGGGCAGGGGGGGTCTCCCCCTGTTTCCGCGCCTCAGTGGTGAGACAGCATCGCAATCATGCGCCACAAGACAGTCGGGATCGATGGGCGGCCCGTGTGCCATCTCATCGGTGTGCTGCTGCTGGTCCTCGCGGGAGCGATGCTTCTTCCTGCTGTGGTTGATGTGATGTCCGACCACAACGACTGGAGGGTTTTTTTTGCCTCGGCAGGGGTGACGGGCGTTGCGGGCGGCGTGATGACGGTGGCCTATCGTCCCGCCGGGGCCGCCACTCTCAGTACCCGGCAGGCGTTTCTGCTCACGACCGGCTCGTGGGTGGTGGTGTGTCTGTTCGCCTCGCTGCCGTTTCTGTTCTCGTCTCTCGATATGTCGCTGGCCGATGCCTATTTCGAAACCATGTCGGGGCTGACAACTACCGGCTCCACGGTCATCGTTGGCCTGGACCGGGCGCCGCCGGGGATTTTGTTGTGGCGCAGCCTGCTCCAGGGGTTGGGTGGGATTGGCATCATCGTCATGGCGGTGGCCGTACTGCCTGATCTGCGGATCGGCGGCATGCAGCTGTTCCGGATGGAATCTTCGGACAAAACAGACAAGGTCATGCCGCGCGTCTCCCAGATGGCGAGCATGATCATCGTGATTTACGTTCTGCTTAACATGGCGTGCGCCCTGGCGCTGTGGGCGTCGGGCATGAATTGGTTCGATGCTATTACTCATGCCCCCCCGGTGGTTTCAACAGGGGGATTTTCTACTTATGATGAATCTGTCGGCCATTTTCACAGTCCGCTGATCGAATGGATTCTTGTTGCTTTCATGATGCTCGGCGCCACCACGTTCACTTTGTATGTCGCGCTGTTGCGTCACAAGGGGTGGAGGCTTCTGCGCGGTGGGGCTGGCGATGTGGGTATGGGCAACGCGCGAGATCGCCTATGGCGATGCGGTGCGGCTGGCGGCCTTTAACGTGGTTTCGGTGGTCACCACCACGGGCTTTTCCTCAACGGATTATACCGTGTGGGGTAGCTTCGCGCAAATGGTGTTTTTCTGGCTGACATTCGTGGGGGGCTGTACCGGCTCCACCGCTGGTGCCATCAAGATTTTCCGTTTTCAGGTGCTGTTCGCATTGACCAGGGTGCACTTCAAACGATTGCTGCACCCGACCGGTGTGTTCCTGGTTAATTTCGACAAGGAACAGATCTCGGACGAGGTGGTCCGGTCGGTGCAGGGGTTCGTCGCCTTGTATGCCGTTTGTTTCGTGGCGGTGGCCGGCGCCCTGATGGCGACCGGGCTTGATCTGACCACCGCCTTTTCCGGCTCGGCCACCGCCCTTGGCAATGTCGGCCCGGGCCTTGGCCCCATCATCGGTCCGGCGGGGAATTTCAAGCCGCTCTCAGATGGCGCCAAGTGGATTTTGTCACTGGCCATGTTGTTGGGACGTCTGGAACTTTTGACGGTGCTGGTGCTGTTGCGACGCGATTTCTGGTGGGATTGACCGGGGGGAGAAGTTTTCGTGTACGCGGGAAGGCTTGATCTGCGACCGGTTTTTCTGATCACGGGTCTGCTTTTGACTATTCTCGCCCTGACCATGCTGGTTCCGGCAGGGGTTGCGTGGGCTTCGGGCTATGGGGGGGAAGGGGTGTTCGCCGCCTCCGCTGCCGTGACCTTTTTCGCAGGGGGCACCCTTGTTCTTGCAAGCCGGGTCGGCTTTTTTCGCCTGTCGTTGCGCCAGGCATTCATGCTGACGACCGCCATCTGGATCGTGTTGCCGGCCTTTGCCGCGCTGCCGTTCGTGTTTTCCGAAACGGCCCTCAGTTACACGGATGCGTTTTTCGAGGCCATGTCTGGGCTGACCACCACCGGTTCCACGGTGATCGTGGGGCTTGAGAGCGTGGGGCCGGGGGTTTTGTTCTGGCGAGCGCTGCTGCAATGGCTTGGTGGCATTGGAATCATCCTGACGGCTCTTCTGGTTCTGCCGGCGCTTGGGATTGGCGGCATGCAGATGTTCCGGGTCGAGGCCATCGATGCGCACGAACGTCTGGTGCCGCGGGTGACCGCATTGGGCATGGGGCTTGTTGGCATTTATATCGTTTTCACCGCGCTGTGGGCGCTGCTGCTGTGGCTTGCGGGCCTGAGCGGGTTCGATGCGGTGGTCCATGCCATGACAACCCTGTCCACGGGGGGCTTTTCCACCTCGGACCGTTCCATCGCGGCCTTTGACGATCCCGTGGTGGAACTTGTTCTGGTGGCCGGCATGATCACGGGGAGTCTGCCATTTTTTCTTTATCTCCAGGCCGTGCATGGAGCGCCCCGGATGCTTTTGCGGGATACGCAGGTCCGCACATTTCTTGCCACCCTGGGGGGGGCGATCGTGCTGGTGTTCGGCTGGCTATGGCTGGTTTTAGATCACCCCTTGCTGCACGCGGCCCGGATGGCCCTTTTCACCACCACATCCGTGATCAGCGGGACCGGCTATATTCTGGGTGACTTCTGGCAATGGGGAGGTCTTGCGGGGGCCATCTTGTTTTTTCTTGCCACCATGGGAGGATGTGCGGGTTCAAGCACCTGCGCCATCAAGGTCTTCCGCTTTCAGATTCTGTACGCCACGGCCAAGACTCAGGTAGCCAAGCTGATTCAGCCCCATGGGATTTTCATTCCATATTACAACTACCGTCCCATTCCTGAAGGAATGTCAGATGCCGTTCTGGGATTTTTCTTTCTGTATGCCGGTGTCCTGGCCATCGTGTCACTGCTTTTGAGCTTCAGCGGCCTTGATTTCGAGAATGCCTTTTCGATAGCGGCGATGGCTCTGTCGAATGTGGGGCAGGGGAGGGGGGGGGTGTGCCTGCCCTTTGCCCAGTTGCCAGATGCGACGAAATGGATTCTTTCGGCGACCATGCTGGTGGGGCGGCTGGAAATGTTCAGCGTACTGGTTCTTTTCCTGCCGACTTTCTGGAAGAAGTGATCCGGAATCGCGGAAGGGGGGACGGCATTTCCTCCTTCCGTGATTTCCTTTGTTTTCGGGGACCCCGCTATCCGTTCGTCACAAAATCGTGGGCGAAATGGCCCTCATAGACTTTCCAGGCCGCTATCAGCAAATTGGCCCGCTCGGCAAGGGCGCTGTGGATGATTTCGGCGGGATACTCTTCATAGGTGGCGATCAGGGTTTCGTCGAACGTCTCATGGAACATCCGTAATTCATCGGCATTCAGGACGTCAAGGTGACCGGCGAAGGTGACCTTGAAAGAAATGCAGCACCAAGCGTGGGAAATGGGATCTTCATTGATCACGCGCAAGGCGTCTTCTGCTCGTTTTCCATCAGCGTCACAGAAAAAATGGCTCACGTCGATCACGCCCCGGGCATGGGCAATATAGGCGTGGACAAAACGTTCGGTGAACGGAACCTTCGCCAGACCCGCCTGGGAGGCCATGCGAATGCCAAGATTGCGCACGTGAATCAACAAGGTGCTGACGACGAAACGAGTAAAAGGCGACAACGCGGCTGTTTCGGCCAGAAACAAGGATCGCGGCAGCACGATGCATTGAGTCGGCACCATGGCAATGGCATTGGCCATGCGCGGCTGGCCGTCGAGCAGCGCCATTTCTCCGAACATGGAACCTGCGCCGATCGTTCCAAGGGTCAGGGTTCGCCCGTCGGCGCCGTGCTTGCTGATTTCGACGACCCCGGATTCCACGACGAAAGCCCGATCACCCGGATCGTCTTCGAGAAAAACCACATCGCCCGGCGCGAACATGACACGTTCAAATTCTTGTAGAATCGTCTCAAGCGCGATTCCTGAGTCTTCCCTGGAGGTTCTGTTGGAGCATTGCATCGTCATTGTTCGTTCTCCCCCTACCCGCACGGGCCGCCTCGGATTGCCGATGCCGATGTGCTTAGCACGCGACCGCGATCGCATGCGTCACTCTTGGTTTGCGCGCAACGCCATGATACCCCCTTAACGTGACGTGTGACCACCTTGAAGTCAAGACGAGGAAGATTTCTTTTACACTTTAATAAAAAACGAAAAATTTCCCTCTCCGAAATGCAACCATAAAACACATGATGCGGCCGGAATGCGTTGGGAAATAATATCCATGGTACAAAAATAAGAATGAAACTCTCTATAGTTGAATTTGCGGCATGGAAAGGCAAAGACAAGGCCGCGGCGTTCCACTGCCGTTGCGATCAGGACGGTTGCGATGTCGTTCGCGGTTTCGACATTTTTTAGGGCGCTCTAGCTTTAGGACGCTCTAGCTCTAATGATGCCCGTCATTGCTTTTGACGGCGAATCATGGATCTCTCCCTTGCGTATCCGGGATAGAGGGACGGTTCATGGTCAGGAAAGAGATTGCGGT
>WOUV01000188.1 GCA_009773045.1 Rhodospirillaceae bacterium
TCGCCGCATACAATCCAACAGCCAAACCATTCGTTTGGCGAAAGCGCGAAGTCAAAGGATCACAGCTTAGAGATACTATCGTTAATTTATGCAATTAGACACTAGGGCTGTCGGACCTTCACAAGATAGCAGGGGGCATCGATCCCTTTGCTGGTATGGTCAACGTCACGCCGCCACTTCCGACTGACACGCACGAATTCAAAACGGCTGCGATCGGTCGCGGCGTGGGAACGGATCTCTTCCAGCACCAGGACTTCTCCGGATTTGGCGAACGGTTCAAGGCGCGCCGCCAAGCCGATCGAATCGGCCAACAACTCGCCGCTTCCGTCCGCCCTGTTGTGACGGATGGTCGCCATGGCCCAGGTTATGGCCACATAGGCCTGAACGTACAGATTGCCCAACACGAACAGATAGCGTTCCGCGCACCGCATGGCGTCGTTCGGATTGTCAAAGGCCGCCACCACGGCGTTGGTTTTGGTTGTCATGCACACCCGGGTCTCGGCTCCCAGGAAGTATTTGTTGTAACGCATCAGAAGATCCAGGAGATCGCGTTTTTCCTCCTCTGTTTTCGCGTCGAGTCCACCTAGGAACATAGTGAGGACAGCAAAACTGCCGCTTTGGTACTCGAAAGCCGCTCCTTCCGTGCTCAGGGCGGCATCCTCCAGGGCGGACATTGGCCGGGGACAGACTGCCCTCTTCATCGGCCTCGTCGGCCGTTTCCGCGCGCTCCTCTGCGTCGTCTTCGTCCTCCTCGATTTCCTCTCCGTCATCCGTTGTGCCGACCCGTTCTTCGCCCCCTTCACCTTCTTCGTCTTCGTCTTCGTTTTCTTCCTGGCTGTCCAGGCCCCCCTCCAGGATTCCCTCCTCCTCCTCCATCTCTTCATCGAATGTGGGGAAGAGATCGTCCTCCTGGTCTTCCTGAAGGGGGATGGGTGTCTCGTCCCAACGGTTTGGCGTCTCGTCGTTTTCCGGTGCGGCCTGTTCCATTTCCTGATGGAAGGGGTCGGCCCCGTCCCCTTTGGCGGTGGCCTCCGGCGCTTTCATGGTGTTGCGGGTATCGACGGCCTTTCCGCTGCTGTCGGCGTGACGCCTGTTCCCTGCACTCCCTGGTGACTCACGTTCATTTCCGGCATCACTTCCGGCAGCGCGTCGTTTGCTTCGGAAGGCCTGCAAGTTGGTGCCGCTCAAATCCGCTCCGTCAAATCGCGTTCCGCTTGTTTCGGCATCGACCAGATTGGCGCCGCTCAGATCTGCCTCGCGCAGGTCCGCGCCGGCCAGATTGGCCCGGGAAAGGTTGGCCCCCGACAATCGTGCCCCCACCAGGCGCGCTCCCGCAAGAGTCGCGTTGGACAAATCGGCGCCACTCAGATAGAGTCTTCCCGACCAGCTGTGCCCCGGCCAGGTTTGCCCGTCGCAGATTGCAGCCCGCGAAATTCGTGCGCAACAGATAGGCACCGGCAAGATTAGCACCTTCCAAATTGGCTCCGGCCACGTTAGCCTCTTCCATGTTGGCCCCGGCCAGATTGGCGCCCCGCAGATCGGCCCCACTTAAATCCGCTTTTTTGAGGTTGGCCAGGGACAAAACCGCCTGCGCGAGATCCAGTCCGGCAAGATCGGCCCCACGCAAATCGGCCTGCTCCAGATCGGGCAGAAGTTCTGGCTGATCTTTGCGCCAAGCATTCCACCGCCCCGCTCCCTGCGCCACGGCCCGCAAATGGTGGACATTCGACATGATCGGTGACCTGCCAATAAAACTCAACCTCCTTTATTTTATCAGTCTTGTCTTATCCTGTCAAAGTTTTATCCTGTCGAATAAGCTCTTCACATGATGGCCCTCGTTTCAATGCGTGCCGGTGTCCCAAAAGCGCCTTCAGGCTCACGTCCAGATCCCGTCATGGGCGAGATCATCCCGCGCAGGGCGCTGTGTGGTGAGTGACACTCGTCACTACGTAAAGCGCTCGTCCAAAAATTCTCCCCCCTCACGGGGGAGGGAGAGCGCTTTTTCAGGTCCTTTCCGCCGCTTGCCTCACCTGGTCTAGAATGATGTCGATGACCTCGGGATCCCTGCCGATGCCCTGGCAATACCACACCCGCCGGTCCCGGAACCGCGCTCCCACCGCCGGGACGTCCGTGATGGCGGCCAGATCCGCGGCCGATACTCCGAACAGCGGGGGCAGGTCTTCGCTGCCATGCAAGCCTTCGGCCATAAGCAGGGGCAGCACGAGCACATCCTGCTCCGCGACAAACGACGGCCAGGCCTTCACCCGTGGTTCCTGTTCCAGATAGGCGGTGCGCACGGCGCCCAATCCGCCCGTGCGGCGCACGTCCGCCGCCAGGGCCTCTGCCGTTTCCGATGAACCATGGCGCGAGCCGTGACCGACCAGCAGCAGACAAAGCGTGGCGGGGTCAAGGGCGTGACGTTCGGCCACCGCCGTCGTTCGCCGCAGCACCAGCCGGGCAAGCCGCGGATGGGCGCCAACCGGTGGTGTATAGTGGATGCATCGCACCCCCCCTTTGGCATCGGCCACCCGCGTCAGCGGGCCGGACAAACCCATTTCGCGGGGAATGACCTCGTGCGTAAAATATCCTGCTCCGGCGAAGTTTGGCACCACGAACACCTCGGCAGCGTTCACCTGGGTCAGGGCTTCCCGCAAAGGCGGCGACTCTTTCCAGAAACAGGCCGTGACTTCGGCAAACAGTTCCCGCCGGTGCAGGATCTCGGCCAGGCGTCGGGTCGGGGCGCTGGACTGGGCGTTGCGGACCGAGCCATGCCCCACCAGCACCAGGGCCGCCCGCCGCAACCGCTCCATCGATCGGATGGTTCCCATGGGCAACGCCCCTCGCTTCAAATGAACATCATGCCGCCTTCCCGGGAGGTATCGGCAAGAAAGGTGACGATGCCGGCGATGTCGATCGGAACATCGGGACGCAGGTCTTGCGGCTTCAGACCCACGGCCTTCAGGCCGGTCTCGCAAACGATGAACCGCCCCCCAAGCGCCACCACGGCGGCCAGCAGTTCCTCGAACCCGGCCATGCCCGTGGCCGGCGCCCCGGGCGCCGCCTCGTCGTCACCGACCGTGCGCAGGGCCTGGCAAGCGCCCATGGTGAAGAACAGCGTGACCGGCGTGTTGACGGCCAGGGCCGCCCCCGCCAGCATCAGGGCATAGTGCACCTTCGCGAAATCGGCGGAAAAGACCACGAGCGAGAGTTTATCAATCGGCGGCGCAGGCATGGTTGTTGTTCCCGTAATCGGAGAGATCCCGCACCGTGGGCGTCTTGCCGCACAACGGGCAGCCTGGATCGGACCGTACCGTGATGCGGCGAAATGTGGTGGCAAGGGCATCGTAAATCAACAGGGCACCGGCCATGGATGTGCCCATGTCAAGGATTTCCTTCACGACCTCGGTGGCCTGCAAGGCGCCCAGCACGCCGGCCACCGCCCCCAACACCCCGGCCTCGGCGCACGAAGGGATTTGACCGGGCGGAGGGGGCGCCGGGAAAAGACAGCGATAGCAGGGTCCCCCCCGCCTGAAGGTGGCAAGCTGACCATCAAATCGCAGGATGGCCGCCGACACCAGCGGCTTTCCGGCAAAAAAGCAGGCATCGTTGACGAGAAAGCGGGTCGGGAAATTATCCGATCCGTCCGCCACCACATCGTAACGACCGATCAGGTCGATGGCGTTGTCAGGACCCAGCCGGACGGCGTGTGTCTCCACCCTGACATCGGGGTTGAGGAGACCAATCGCCGCGGCGGCGCTTTCCACCTTGGGTCGGCCGAGGGCGGCGGTGGTGTGGGCAATCTGCCGTTGCAGATTGGACAGATCGACCACATCGTCATCCACGATGCCCAGGGTCCCCACGCCTGCTGCCGCCAGATACAGCAGGAGCGGCGATCCAAGACCACCGGCCCCCACCACCAGAACCCGGGCCGCCAGCAGCCGCGCCTGTCCGGTTCCGCCGATTTCCGGGAGCAGGATGTGACGCGCATAGCGGTGAATCTGATCGTCC
>WOUV01000189.1 GCA_009773045.1 Rhodospirillaceae bacterium
GCCACCTCCGCCGCCCGCGGTATCGCGCGCACGATGATCCGCACGGGCGTTCCAGGGCTGGCGTAACCGGGGGGGACATACCCCATGGCGATGGGCCGGTCGAGGGTGGGGGAGACGCCGCCGCTCGTGACCACACCGATCGGCAGACCAGCGGGATCGGTGATGACGGCCTGGGCACGGGCCGGCACCCGTCCCTCGACCACAAGCCCGACCCGGACCCGCCGTGGCCCCGTCGCCCGTTCGGCCAGCAGACGACCGGCACCAGGGAAATTGGCTTCCTTCCAGCGCCGCGCGCCGATGATCCAGGCAAGGCCCGCTTCGAGGAGCGATGTCGTGGCATCGATATCGGCGCCGTAAAGGCACAAACCCGCCTCCAGGCGCAAGGAATCCCGGGCGCCCAACCCTGCCGGGCGCACATCGTGTTCGGCCAGCAGGCGTTCGGCCAACGCCAGGGCCTCGCCGGCGGCAACCGAAATCTCGAACCCGTCCTCGCCGGTATAGCCGGAACGGCTGACGAGACACGGAATGCCGGCAATGGCAAGAAACACCGCGCGCATGAACGGCACGGCATCATTGAACGATGGCGCGAGCCGCGCCAGAACCGCGGCGGCATGGGGCCCCTGTAAAGCCAGAAGCGCCCGGTCGGTCAGTGCGGTCAGAAGGGGACCCTTCGGTCCCAAAACGGCCCGGATGTGGGCGAAGTCGGTCTCGCGGGGAACGCCGTTGACAACAAGGAACAGATGATCGTCCTCCCCTTGCGGGGCAAGACGGGTGACCATCAGGTCATCCAGAATGCCGGCGTCTGCGTTGACAAGGACGGTATAGCGCATCTGTCCGGGGGCCAGACCCAGAATATCCCCCGGCACCAGATGCTCGAACTCCGCGGCAAGCCCCTGGAAGCCGGCGCCCTCCAGACGCGCCTGACCCATATGGGAGAGATCGAACAGACTCACGGCGGTCCGGGTATGCCGATGCTCGGCCAGGATGCCGGCCTGGTAGTGCAACGGCAGAAGGGACCCGGCGAAAGGCACCATCCGCGCCCCCAGCCGGCGGTGCAAGGGAGCAAGTGGTGTTTCTTGCACGGGGAGATCCGTTGCTTTCACGTTACACCCCTCATTTCTTCACGTCATTTCTGTTCCGGCCTTCACGTCATTCCTGTTCCGGCCATTATGGTTCCGGTTCGTCCTCCTTGGGCGTCGGAACGGCCAGCCCCAGCAGGTCATCGGCCTGCGACAGGGGAAGGGTTTCAACGTCCCTGAGGCAGCGGTCGACGGCCCGGCGGCGCTGGGCAACGGTGTCAAGGGTATTGCTGGCTTCCTGCAATTTCTTTTGCACCTTCTCAAGAACGGTGCCATAGCGGCCAAATTCGGTCCGTACCGCCCCCAGCACCTGCCACACCTCGCTGGATCGTTTTTCAATAGTGAGGGTGCGAAAGCCCATTTGCAAGGCGTTCAGAATGGCGCTCAATGTGGTCGGACCGGCGATGACCACCCGGTACTCCCGCTGGATATAGTCCGCCAGTCCGGGCCGGCGCAAGGCTTCGGCATAAAGACCTTCGGTCGGCAGGAACAGGATGGCAAAATCGGTGGTGTGGGGGGGGTGGAGATACTTGTTGTTGATGTCGCGGGCCGACGCTTTCAGGCTGTTTTCCAGGTTCTCGGCCGCGTTTTCCACACCGTCCATGTCCGCCCGGTCCACGGCCTGGAGCAGGCGTTCATAATCTGCCTGCGGGAACTTGGCATCGATGGGCAACAGAACTTCTTTTTCGTTATTGATGCCAGAGCCGGGCAGACGGATGGCAAACTCCACCCGTTCCGCGGCATTGGGGCGCGTGGCCACGTTGCGGGCGATCTGATCTTGGGTCAGCATCTGTTCCAGCAGAGTGCCAAGCTGCACTTCACCCCAGGTGCCGCGGGTTTTAACGTTGGAGAGCACCCGCTTCAGATCTCCCACTCCGTTTGCGAGGGTTTGCATCTCGCCCAATCCCCGATGCACCTGTTCCAGCCGTTCGCTGACCAGTTTGAAGGATTCCCCCAAGCGCCGCTCCAATGTGCCCTGCAATTTTTCGTCCACCACGTGGCGCATCTGTTCCAGCTTTTGGGCGTTTTCGATCCGCAGGGTATCGAGCCGTTCCTCGACTCCCTTACGCAATGCCTCGTGGGTCTGTTCGATCCGCTGGATCAGTCCCTCCACCCGGCGATCAAGGCCGCTCAGACCCTCGTGGAGCTGGTCGCGGAGCTGGCTGGCGAAGGTTTCGAGCTGGGCTTTCTGTAGGCCTTGCATCTCGGCCATGGTCCGGAGCAACGAATCCTGGAAACCCGAAAGCCGCTCCGCCATCTCCTCCCGCAGAAGACGGGCTTCGCGTCCGGCTTCCTCGCGCCCGCGGCTGCTTTCGTCGCGCAAAAGTCGTTCCAGCCGCGCATCGGCGTGGGCCGTGGCGCGCAGACGCACCCATACCGCGAGCGATGTGAGGAACGCGCCCAGAGAAAGCACCGCCGCAGCGTAAACCAGCATTTCCCATGGCATTGAAGACGTTCCTTTATTTTTTTATATGGGGAGGGGCACGTCGGACAATCGCATTAGAATCCGAATGGAGTCACATCGCAAGAAAGAAAGCCGTCCGCGAAAGAGGTCATGCTACACTTCCTACAAAGGATCATCAGAGGGCGAGGATTTGCGGGGGTGACAAGCGATTCCCTTTACCATCGGCTGTTTTCCCATCCGCTCATGGTAGAGCACCTCGTGCAGGAATTTGTGCCCGAGGGGAGGGAACTTGACTTCAGCCGCATGGAACGGGTCAACGCCAAGTTCCACGCCCGCCGCGGACGGCGGCGCGAGGGCGATGTCATCTGGCGGATTCCGATCCGAAACGGGGAAGCGGACGTCTACCTTTATATCCTTCTAGAATTTCAGTCGAAAGCGGACTGGTGGATGGTGATTCGCATCATGGTCTACGTTGGGCTGCTGTGGCAGTACATCATCCGGGAGAAGAAACTGAAACGAGGCGACGTGTTGCCACCGGTTCTCCCTCTCGTGCTGTACAACGGCGATCATCGCTGGAATGCGCCGACGGATCTGTCCGGCCTGATCGCCCTGCCACCGGACTCATCCCTCTGGCCCTGGCAGCCGCGGGTACGGTATTATCTGCTGGACGAAGGGGCCTTTCCCGGCGACGAACTGGCCCGCCGGGAAAGCCTGGTGGCGCTTTTGTCTCGGCTGGAGACCTGCGAGGAGTCTGATGAACTGCTCGCGGCGGTAGACGGAGTGATCGCCTGGTTCCGACAGCATCCCGAATACGAGGCGCTAAAAAGGGTCTTCACCGAGGTGGTCCGGCAGGCCGGCGCGAAAGGCCGGGATGCGGAAGTTCCCGTTCCCGATGACATGCTGGAGATGCGAACGATGTTGGCGACAAAGGTTGAAAAATGGCAACAGCAATGGGAAACCAAAAGCCAAGCCAAGGGCCGGGCGGAAGGCCGGGCGGAGGGAGAGGCTCTGGGGCGGGCGGAGATGTTCACCAAGATGGTTGAGTTGCGTTTCGGTTCGCTTTCCCCTGATATCGTGGAGCGTATCCGATCGGCCGACAGCCGCCAGCTTCACGTGTGGAGCCAGCGCTTCGTCACGGCTCGCGAGATCTCCGACGTGTTCGATCCGCCCGCGGCCCATTGAAGGGGCGGAGAGTCACGGTCCCAGTCGTGCCTGCCCGGAAAGGGGTCATCGCTGGTCGGCACGGGCGATGTCGCCGTTCAGTTCCAGGGCTTCCAGACGGCGGATTTCGTCCCGCAACCGGGCGGCTTCCTCGAACTTCAGATCGGCGGCGGCGGCGCGCATCCGTTTTGTCAGTTCAGCCGTCGTGAGTTCCAGCCTCGGCCCCAGGCGCGTCCCTGTCTTGACCGCGCCTTCGCTGACACTTTCCAGACCATCGCCGATGCGGGCTTTGACCGATTCGGGGGTGATTCCATGGGCCGTATTAATGACCCGTCCTTCCACATTGCGGGCAGCACGGCCGATGGTTTGGATCAGGGAGCGGGCGGAACGAAGGAACCCCTCCTTATCGGCGTCGAGAATCGCCACCAAAGCGCATTCCGGAATGTCCAGTCCCTCACGCAATAGATTGATTCCCACCAGCACATCAAACGCCCCCAGCCGCAGGTCACGCACGATTTCGATACGCTCGACGGTGTCGATGTCAGAATGCATGTAGCGGACCCGCACCCCCTGTTCGGAGAGATACTCGGTCAGATCCTCGGCCATCTTCTTGGTCAGAGTCGT
>WOUV01000190.1 GCA_009773045.1 Rhodospirillaceae bacterium
AAGCGATGCCCATTTCAATTGAGATCAACGAAAAAACGCATCCGTATCTTCACAAGCTGATCACCCAGGCGCAGGCGCGGCTTGAAGCCCAGTTCATAGTGAGAGTCCGGGCGGAAATCCAGGCGGAAAGCGAGGCAAAAGGCTGGGACGAGGGCAAGGCCGAAGGCAAGCTGGAAGGCAAGCTGGAAGGCAAAGCGGAAGCGGTGGTGAAGGTGTTGGAACGGCGGTTTGGGCCGCTTTCTCCCGTCAGACGCGCTGAGATTCTGGGGATCGATTCGCAGCGTTTGGACGTGTTGCTGGACCGGGTTTTCGAAGCGCCGAATCTTGCGGCTCTTTTCGCGGAAGAATGATCCTTCTTGAACACTCTTTCGCGTGGCCTGTGCACAGGAAAGGTCCTCGCATCGGAAAGGGCATTCCTGTTTCAGTTGAGGCCGGTGCGGCAACAAACCCCTTTCTGTTTACATCGTTTTGAAACAATCCCAAAGGACGGCATCGGGTGACCAGCATTCTTGAATATCTTCACGAGCGCGTGTTGCTGTGTGACGGCGGGACCGGTTCCCTGGTGCAGGCCATGAACCTGTCGGTGGAAAAGGACTTTCTGGGCAAGGAAAATTGTACCGAGGCCCTGGTTCTGGCACGGCCTGATGTGGTGCGTGCCATCCACACCCGTTATTTCGAGGCCGGGGCCGATTGCGTCGAGAGCAACACTTTTGGGGCCTCGCCGGTGACCCTTGCCGAGTTCGGCTGGGCCGACCGGGCGCTCGAGATCAATCGGCAGGCCGTGGCGCTCGCTCGCGAGGCGGCAGCGCGCTTTGCCGATGACCGACCCCGTTTCGTACTGGGGGCCATGGGGCCGGGCACCAAACTGCCAAGCCTTGGGCACATCGACTACGACACGCTGGAGGCCGCCTATGCCCTTCAGGGCGAGGGATTGGCGTCGGGAGGGGCCGATGCCTTTCTGATCGAAACCTGCCAGGATCTGTTGCAGATCAAGGCCGCGGTCAACGGCGCCAGAATGGGCTGCCTCCGTGCCGGCCGTGACATCCCCGTTTTTGTTCAGGTCACGGTGGAAACCACGGGAACGCTTCTTGTTGGCACCGACATCGCCGCTGCTGCAACGGTCATGCACAGTCTGGGTGTTCCTTTGATAGGGATCAACTGTGCCACCGGTCCCCAGGAAATGGCCGAACATGTCCGATGGCTGGCGGAAAACTGGCCGGGGATGGTGTCGGTACAGCCCAATGCCGGTCTGCCGGAACTGGTGGAGGGATGCGCCCGTTATCCCTTGCGGCCGGCGGATCTGGCCCTATGGCATGAGCGGTTCGTATGCGAGGATGGAGTCACCCTGGTGGGAGGCTGTTGTGGCACCACCCCTCAGCACATCGGGGCGGTGGATGCCATGCTGAAGCGGATCGGGGCGGGCCGCCGGCCAACGCCGGTCCGGCGGTCCGTGCACTGGGTGCCGGCGGTGGCGTCCTTGTATGGGGCGGTGCCGTTGCGGCAGGAAAACGCTTTCCTGTCGATCGGCGAGCGCTGCAACGCCAATGGCTCCAGGCAGTTCCGCCAGTATCAGGAGGTCGGCAACTGGGATGGCATCATGGCCATGGCGCGGTCCCAGGTCAAGGAAGGCTCCCATGCCCTGGACATCTGCACCGCTTTCGTGGGCCGTAATGAACGGGCCGATATGATCGAGACCATTGCGCGTTTGCGCGGTGCGGCTTCCGCGCCACTCGTGATCGATTCCACCGAAACTGTGGTGATTGAGGCGGCACTGAAACTCTATGGTGGCAAGGCCATCCTTAATTCCGTTCATTTCGAGGAGGGCGAAACCGCTATCGCCGAGCGCCTGCGTCTTGCCCGCCGGTTCGGCGCCGCCGTCGTCGCGCTGACGATCGACGAGGCCGGCATGGCCAAGACGGCGGCGGAAAAGCTCCGCATTGCCCACAGGCTCCATGACTTTGCCGTCCACCGCCATGGATTGCCGCCGTCAGATCTTCTGTTCGATCCCCTGACCTTCACCATCTGCACCGGCACGCTCGAAGACCGTCGGCTGGCCATCGAAACTCTGGAGGCCATCGAACGGTTGCGCGCCGAATTGCCCGAATGCCAGATCGTGCTGGGGCTGTCGAATGTTTCGTTCGGCCTGAAACCGGCGGCGCGGCATGTGCTGAACTCGGTGTTCCTGGAGCATGCCTTGCGCCGCGGTCTGACGGCGGCCATCGTTCACGTCTCGCGTCTTTTGCCCTTGCATCGTTTGCCGGCGGAGGAGGTCCGGGCGGCGGAGGATCTGATTTTCGACCGCGGGAGTGCGGTGCATGATCCGCTGCAAGCCTTCATTGCCCTGTTTCAGGATCACACGGCGGAGGACACCGCCGCGCCTGTCCTCCCCGCCACGGTCGAGGAGCGCCTGAAGCGGCGCATCGTCGATGGCAACCGTCAGGGGTTGGAAGAAGACCTGGCCGAGGCCATGCGCATTAACTCTCCTCTTGCGATCATCAATGACCTTCTTCTGGATGGGATGAAGGAAGTCGGCGTGCTGTTTGGTTCTGGCAAGATGCAGCTCCCCTTTGTCCTGCAATCGGCAGAAACCATGAAGGCGGCGGTGGCCTCTCTGGAACCATTCATGGAGCGCGCGACCGCAGGCCAGAAGGGCACCCTGGTTCTTGCCACCGTCAAGGGCGATGTGCACGACATCGGCAAGAATCTCGTCGATATCATCCTTACCAACAACGGCTACCGGGTAGTCAATCTTGGCATCAAGCAGCCGGTTGCCGCCATCATGGCCGCGGCGCGCGCCCACAAGGCCGATGCGGTGGGCATGTCCGGGTTGCTGGTCAAGTCCACCGTCATCATGCGTGATAATCTGGAGGAAATGACCCGCGAGGGATTTGACATCCCTGTCCTTCTGGGTGGTGCGGCCCTGACCCGCCGGTTCGTGGAAGAAGACTGCGTTTCAGCCTATGGTTGTGGCCGGGTGGCCTACGCCAAAGACGCCTTCGCAGGGCTGGAACTGATGAGCACGGTCGTTGACGGAACGTTTGATTCCCATATCGATGCCCGTGCCCGGCCTCACCCTCCGCGTCCGGAACGTCCACGCCCGGAGGAACGCCCGGTGGATTGGGAGGCGGTCCGCCTGCGCCGGGCGGAATTGGCCGCCATCGCCACCGTTCCGGATCCCCCGTTCTGGGGGAGCCGGGTGATGGATCGCGTATCGGTCAAGGCGCTTCTTCCCTATTTGAACGAGGTGATGCTCTATCAGTTCCAGTGGGGGTTTCGCAAGGCCGGCAAAAGCCGCGAGGAATGGCGGGCCTGGGCGGCGGCGGAAGTGCGCCCGGTTTTGAACCGCCTTCTTGCGTTGTGCGAGGCGGAATCCCTTCTGGAGCCGCGGGCTGTTTATGGCTATTGGCCCTGTGCCGCGGCCGGGGACAGCGTGATTCTGTTCGACCCGCACGATGCCGCCACCGAAATCGCCCGTTTCACTTTTCCCCGCCAGCCGCGGGCGGAGGGGGTGTGTCTGGCCGATTTCTTCCGCGACGGTGACCAGGGCGGACGTGACATCATCGGCGTGCAGGTCGTGACCATGGGGGCGCGGGCCTCCGACGGTGCGCGGGCGTGGCTTGCCGCCGACCGCTATCAGGATTATCTGTATCTGCACGGGCTGTCGGTGGAAATGACGGAGGCCCTGGCTGAATACGTGCACAAAACCATTCGGGCCGAACTGGGGTTCGCGGGAGAGGATGCGCGGGAGATCGATGCCATGCTGAAACAGGGCTATCGCGGTGCGCGCTATTCGTTCGGCTATCCGGCCTGCCCGGCTTTGGCGGATCAGCGGGTTCTGCTGGCGCTTCTGGGGGCGGAGCGGATCGGGGTGACCCTTTCAGAGGAAGACCAGCTCCACCCTGAACAATCCACCTCTGCCATCGTTTGTATACACCCGCAGGCAAAGTGAGGGTGTGGGGGAGGGCTTGGCCTCCTCCACTTTTTGTTATTCATTGTGTTCCGTTTTTCTCGTCTTATCGTCACAGGGAACGCACGAATTCGTCATAGGTCATCCCGTTCCGCCCAAGAAGATTGTGCAGCAGGGTCAAGGCGGCGGCCGTGCCCTGCCTGGGGTCCGCATGGCGCGCCTCCTCGGCCAGCAGGTGGACATAAAGGGGGATGATCCACGCCAGGGCGGTCGGCGCGGGGACGCGGCCATGGGAATGGTAGCCCATGATCATACCCTCGGCATCAAAGCTGGGCGCAATATGGCTGAACACCCAGTAATGATCGCCGGTGCGCGCCATGTTGAGCAGGTAGATGAACGTGTTCTCGCCCCTTTGGATCATGTCCCATAACAGGTTGAACATGCAGCGCGGCACGCCGGGATGGCGGATGATGCTGTGTGGCTGACCACGCAGGGCCTGCTCGGTGTATCCGGAAATCCGCGTGAAGGTGTGGTTGACGTAGGTGATGCGGCCTTGCGGATCTGTTTTCGAGACGATGAGGTCATCGTGATCGAAGAACACCTTTCGGCCCGTCGGTAGGATGCGCGCGGCCTGTCCAACGGTGTGGTCCGCTTTTGACACAAGGCCCACTTTTGACATCAGGAAAGAGCCGGCGCGCGTGAGGATCATGGAGAGTTTCCCTCTCCGTTCGTGGCCAGATCCCGGAACACCTCGTGCTCTCGTCGGATCAAGGCGACCACGTCGCCGTCGATGGCGCCGCTTGCGGCCATGTGGTCGAGGAGGTTCAGGGCCTGATCGTTGCTCAGGCCGGGGCCGGTAGGGACGGTTCTGCAACAGGGCCTGCCAGATGTCGGCAACGGCCACGATGCGGGTACCGATGTCGAGCCGTTCGGCAGGGTAATGAAACGGCGCCCCCTGTCCGGACAGCTTCTCGTGGTAGCACCCGGCCCAGAGGGCGATCTTTTCCGTGGGAAACAGAAGCCGCAGAATCCGATAGCTGTCATAGGCATGCCGGTTCATGATCGCCCGTTCTTCCGCCGTCAGAGGACCGGGCTTGTCGAGAATCTCGTCTGGGGTTCGCAGCTTGCCGAGATCATGCAAAAGGGCGGCGATTTCAAGCTGTGTGCAGGCCGTCGCATTGAACCCCAGCCGTTCCGCCAAAGAGCAGGCGATCTTCGCGACGCGGACCGAATGGTCGAACGTGAACGGACTTTTGCCATCGACCACATGGGCGAACAGAGTGGCGATCTGTTTGATATCGTTCCAGTTCGCCTCGCCGTGCACGGCATGGGGGAGGAGGTCGAGGGACTCATCAAGATACTGCTCATCTTCCATGGCGAGCCAGAATGCTTCCGTCTGCGCTAGATCCAGGAGGATGTCCCGCAGACGGGGCACGAACTGCCGGGTCGCATCGCCACGCACTTCGGCAAGGATTTCAGGGCGGGCCGTCAGAATGCAGGTCCCATGATGCTGCACGCGCACGACATCCAGCCGGTCGGCCAGGTGGATGAGATTGGCCGTCATCACGGTCTGGTCGGCAAGATCGAGCCGTTCCAGGACGTGCCATGGCGTGTGATGGTACAGAACGGGTGTGGCATAACAGGCAAATGGCGCGCACGCTTGCAGAAGCTCATGGCCTTTGCGGCAGTGTTCTCCGGTGTTGTGGTATTCGAAGTCTTCGAAAAGATGGCGGTGCTCGACGCTGCGTGAGACGCCCGTGTCGTGCAGCAGCCCGAGCGCCACGACATCGCCGGTCTGTGTCGTGCTTCCAACCCCGCCGCTTCCGCCACCAGGCCCCCGCGATGTAGGCGACTCTCTGGCCGTGGCGGACTTCCGTCACCCCAACCAGGTCGAGGGCATGGGACAACAGGCGCATGGCCCGGTAGGTGTCGAGGATCATGGGAGCGGTCATGTGGCTTTCTCCTACCTTATGACCGCTATTAAATTGTATAATAGGCTGTGTATACGACCAATAGGTGGTGGTGGGGGGTCAACAACCCATAAGAGTAGCCCGCTCTGGATGGTCAACATTCTACGGCTCCTGAAACGTGGCACCGATTCCATTTACCGTGATGATAGTATGCGGCCCATGAGGGATTGGGTAGGGATGCTGACCATCTATCAGTTTAGCGCAATGGGTTGTTGACGGCACGAATCTGCGTGTGATTCAAGGGGTCTAGCTTTGATGGAAGGGGGACTCAAATCGTG
>WOUV01000191.1 GCA_009773045.1 Rhodospirillaceae bacterium
CCACGCTTTCTTCAATTATTTTTCTTCCACGGAGAGACCCATGACGAAAAACGATCGCCGCGTGGTGGTGGCCATGTCTGGAGGCGTGGACAGCGCGGTTGCCGCGGCGCTGTTGCAGGAACAGGGCGCGCAGGTCATCGGCATGACGTTGCGGTTGGGGGGAGGCGGTACCTGTTGCGGGGGCAAGGATCTGGAGGATGCCCGCCGGGTGGCTGAACGCCTCGGCATTGCCCATTACGTGCTCGATGGCGAGCGCCAGTTTCATGATGATGTCGTTGTTCCGTTCGCCGAGTCCTATGGTCGTGGCGAAACGCCCGTGCCATGCGTTCTCTGCAACGAAACCGTCAAGTTCCGTGATCTTCTTTCCGCCGCCCGGCTGCTGGGGGCAACAGGCCTTGCAACCGGGCATTACGTCCGCCGGCGGGATGGAGGGAACGGACCCGAACTGTGGCGCGGACGTGATCCCCAGCGGGACCAGAGCTATTTCCTGTTCGCCACCACCCGTGCACAGCTTGAAATGTTGTGTTTTCCATTGGGGGAAATGCCTGACAAGGCGCACACACGCGCCCAGGCCCGCCGCTTCGGGCTGCCGGTGGCCGAAAAGCCCGACAGCCAGGACATCTGTTTCGTTCCCGACGGCGATTATGGCGCGGTGGTGCGTACCGTGCGGCCCGATGTGGTGCAACCGGGCGAAATCGTCCACGTCGATGGCCGGGTTCTGGGCCGGCATGGGGGGATCATCCGGTACACCATCGGCCAGCGGCACGGCCTTGGCGTTGGCGGCACGGAAGGGCCATTGTATGTCGTCCGTCTGGACCCCGCCCGCCAGCAGGTGGTGGTCGGTCCCCGCGCCGCCCTTCTGCGCGATCGCCTGACGCTGCATGCCGTCAACTGGTTGGGGACGGGCGACGGTCCGCCGAAGGATGGTCTTGCGGTATCGGTCCGGCTGCGGTCCACCCAGGCGGCCCTGCCGGCAAAAGTTCATGGCGATGCCAACGGTTCGGCCCACGTGGTGCTGGCCGAGCCTTTTGCCGGCATCGCTCCAGGTCAGGCCTGTGTCTTCTACCAGGAGGATCTGGTTCTGGGGGGGGGCTGGATTTGCCGTGAGACGGCATGAGAAGAATCCTTATACGGGCCGCTGAGAGAAAGAACAAATGAGGGTACACCCGATTGTCCAGGGAGGGTGTTGTTCTGCGTGATGGCAGTGTCTATGCTCTAAGGACGTTTTTGGCAGAGAGGAGTTTTCCCATGGTGCCTGCCGTTGCCTTCGATACCCTGCGGTTTTCGGAAACGCTGGTCACGGGTGGTTTCACGCCGCTCCAGGCCAAGGCCATCGCCCAGGCTTTCACCGATGCCACGGGGCAGGAACTCGCCACCAAAAACGATATCGCCGCCGTCAAAAACGACATTACCGCCATCAGGGCCGAGTTCAAGGTCGAGATTGCGCGGCTGGAAACGGTGATAAAAGCTGATGGCCAACGCCTGGAAGCGGCGACCAAAAGCGACATCGCCGCACTCGGAAACGAATTCAAGGCCAATATCACCGCCCTCAGGGTCGAGTTCAAGGCCGATATCGCGCGCCTGGAGGTGTCCACCAAAAACGAAATCGCCGCGCTCAGAGGTGAATCCAAGGCCGATATCGCGCAACTTGAAAACAGTATCACGGCACTCAGAAGTGAATCCAAGGCCGATATCGCGCAACTGGAAGCGGGGATGAAGGCCATGGAATTGCGCCTTGTCATCAAGCTGGGCGCTATGCTCACGGCCTTGATCGCACTGACGGGCAGCGTCGTCGGGCCCTGATTCAATCCATCGCCACCGTCGGCGCCTTCACCCTGCTGAGCCGCCTCACCGGCTTTGCCCGGGACATCCTGGTGGCTAATGTGCTTGGGGCCGGCATGGCGGCCGATGCCTTTTTCGCCGCCTTTAAGCTGCCCAACCTGTTCCGCCGTTTGTTTGCCGAGGGGGCTTTCACCGCCGCCTTCGTGCCGCTTTATGCCTCCGCCCTTGAAACCGATGGCAACAGGGAAGCCGATTCCTTCGCCGCCCGTGCCCTATCGGTGCTGGCGGTGGTCCTTTTGGCCGTGCTCGGGCTGGCCGAAGCGATGATGCCCTGGATCATGGAACTGTTCACCCCCGGGTTCGGCGCCGTGCCGGGCAAGATGGACCTTGCCGTGACGCTGGCCCGAATCACTTTTCCGTATCTGTTGTTCATCTCGGTCGTGTCGTTGCTGGCAGGAGTGTTGAATTCGCTGAACCGGTTCGCGAGCGCGGCGGCGACACCCATTCTGTTGAACATGAGCATGATAGCCTTTCTGCTGGCGGGCGCGCCGTTCATGGAAAGTCCCGCTCATGCCCTGGCCCTTGGGGTCAGCGTTGCCGGAGTGTTGCAACTTCTTTGGCTTGCGGTCGCCTGTGCCCGGGCGGGAGTGTGTCTGACCCCGGCCTGGCCGCGCTGGGATGACAGGGTACGTCTTCTCGTGCGGCGCATCGTGCCGGCGGCGTTTGGCGCCGGGCTTTATCATATCAATCTTGTGATCGATACCATTTTTGCCTCCCTGATTTTCGATGGAGCGGTATCGTTTCTTTACTATGCCGACCGGGTCAGCCAGTTGCCGCTGGGCGTCGTGGGGGTGGCGGTGGGGACGGCGCTTTTGCCGTTGATGTCACGCCAGTTGCGCGCGGGTGACGAGAAGGGCGCCATCGCAAGCCAGAACCGAGCAATGGAATTTGCCCTTCTGCTGACGGTTCCGGCCGCCGCGGCCCTGGTGGTGCTGGCCGAGCCGATCATCGCGGTTTTGTTCGAGCGGGGCGCGTTCGGAGCGTCACAGACCCACGCAACGGCCGGGGCGTTGGCCGCGTTTGCCTTGGGGCTGCCGGCCTATGTTCTTACCAAGGCCCTGACCCCGGGGTTTTTCGCCCGTTACGACACGGCAACGCCGGTCAAGGTGGCCGCCGCGGGGCTTGTCCTCAATGTGCTGCTCAGTCTTGCCCTGATGGGACCGCTGGCCCACGTCGGCCTTGCGTTGTCCTCCGCCCTTTCGGCGTGGTTCAATGTGACGGCGCTGTGGATGATCTTGTCCCGCCGGGGGCAGGGGCGGCTCGATGATCGGTTGAAGACCCGTGTGCCGCGCCTGATTGCCATCAGCCTGGTCCTCGGGGGGGTGCTGGCGGCGGGGCAAAGGGGGGTGGCCTTTTGGCTTGGGGAAACGTTGTGGATGCGAATCGGGGCAATGACCATATTGGTGGTCGGCGGCCTGATGGTCTTTGCCGGCCTTGCCTCTCTCAGCGGGGTTGCGCGTTTATCGGATCTGAAAGGCTTGCGGGGAGGTGGGGAAACGTCTCAGGGAGGGTAAAATAACCATGGCGTTCAAAAGACTCGATGTCGGAAGCCTTGATGTCCGCACGCGCCTGTCGCTTGGCTTTGTTGCCGCCGTGGCTTTCACGGTTGTTGCCTGCGTTCTTGCCATTGCCGCGCTGCATCACCTGCGCGCCGTCCTCGAGGCCGTTACGGACCATCACCTGCCAACCATCATCGCCGCCTATGAACTGGCCCAGCAAAGCAAGGCCACGGTGGCGAGTGCGCCCAACCTCGTGGTTTCCAATACCGAAGGACAGCGGCAGACGGCCTATTACCGCATCCGTGACCAGTTTGCCCATTCGGGCGAACTGTTGAGACGTTTGCAGGAAGGGGACACGCCGGAAGATGGCGTGCTGGGGCAGATCGCCGGGGAGCACGTGCATATCAACGCCACGTTCGAGAAACTGAACGAGGCGGTCGAACAGCGAATCCACCACCACCGGCGCGAGGAGACTCTTTTGCGCGAGTTTGTGGAGGTGCGTCGCGCCTGGCCCCACGGGTTCGAATCTTTGCCCGCGAATAGTGCTCTTGATTTTCTTGCAATAAGCTCGGCAACCACCACGATCCCTGATCTGGAAGAAGCCCGCGCGCACTATACCAAAGCCCTGGCCGCCGCCCATACCCTTCCCGTGCCGGACAAAATCATGTTCAAGCGTCTGACGGCCCTTGGTCAGGGGGAACACAATCTGTTCGCCGCCCGCGAGGGGGAATTGCGCGCCAATGAACGCATCGACGGCCTGCTGACGGTTTATGCCCGGCTGTCGGACCGTCTCGTGGCCGCCGTCAACGCATTGATCGTCCACCGCCGGGAGGCCATCATCCAGGCAAACGCGGACAGTCATGCGCTGGTCCGGTTGCAAACGGGGCTTTTGACGATTCTTTCCGTTTTGTGCATCGCCGGGGGCGTGCTGATCGCCGTGCATGTGTCCCGTACCATCATCTCGCGTCTGCTGCGCCTGCACGCGCTGATGGGAATCGCGGCCACCGGCAGGAACGTGTCGATCGATTGCGAGGGCAGCGACGAAATTGCCCGCATGGCCCGGGCGGTCGAAGGGTTCATCGCGGCGCGCGACCAGGCCGAGAACGCCTTGCGGGCCGCCAAGGAGGAGGCCGAGAACGCCAATCAGGCCAAATCCCGGTTCCTGGCCGCGGCCAGTCATGATCTCCGCCAGCCGTTGCAAGCCCTGGGGCTATTCGTCACGGCGCTTTTGGATCTGCGCCTTGAGGACGACGTGCGCGCCGTTGCCGAAAGGATCGCACGGGCGGTCACGGCCTTGCGGGAGCTTCTGGATGCTCTCCTTGATATTTCCAAGCTGGAGGCCGGCGTGGTGGTGCCCGACCACACCGCGGTGTCCCTTGCGCCTTTGATCGATCGTCTTGCCGCCGAGTTCGCGCCCACGGTGGCTGCGGGGGTGCGTTTTCGCGTTGGTCCGTGCGGGGGCGTCGTGCGCTCCGACTCGGTGTTGCTGGAGCGGATGGTGCGCAACCTTCTTGCCAATGCCCTCCGTTATACCGTGCACGGGGGGGTTTTGATCGGTTGCCGCCGTCGGGGGAAGACGATCCGGCTTGAGATCTGGGATACGGGGCTTGGCATTCCAGAGGACCAGCGACAGGTGATTTTCCGCGAATTCTATCAGATCAACCGTGCCGGTCGAAGCGCCGGCGTGGGGTTGGGGCTGGCCATCGTCGATCGCACGGCCCGCCTTCTGGGGCACCGGATTCTTGTCACCTCCCGTTTGGGCCGGGGATCGATGTTTGCGATTGAGATGGATGCCACGGGGGAGATTCCCGCTCAAGGCGAGGATACTTCCGCTGTAACGCCCGTCCGTGCCCTGTCAGGGACCGGGGCACGGTGCCTCGATGGACGGAAGATCGTGGTGCTCGATGATGATCCCCGCATTCGCGATGGCGTGTCACTGCTGCTGAAGGGCTGGGGGTGTGATGTGGTGACGGCCGCATCGGCGGACGAGGCCATCGCCGCGCTTTCCCGGCGCGAAATGATGCCAGAGGCGATCATCGCCGACTACCGGCTGAGCGATGACGAGACCGGGGATCGTGCCATTGCCGCCCTTCGCGATGCGGTGGAAGCGCCCGTGCCGGCTCTTCTGATCACCGGGGAGATTTCCCTTGAAGGGCTGCGTCATGTCCACGACGTGCCGGTATTGCGCAAGCCGGTGGCTTCCGAGCGTCTGTTTGCCTTTCTTGAAAAGGCC
>WOUV01000192.1 GCA_009773045.1 Rhodospirillaceae bacterium
CGGCAAAACCACCCGCTTCAACCCGCACGCCGACAGCGAGCCAGAATTAGCCTCTCATGTCGTCAGAAAGGTGGGGTTTCCGGAGGTGTCCAACTGGCGCAGGTCAGAAATCCGGTGGGTGGGGGTGTGTCGAGGTCCTTTTCAAATCGGTACGGCCCCGTGGTAAAGACGGTCCTGCCCGTGGCACGCAAGACCGCCCCGCTTTCGGCCGCATAGGCGGCCCGTTTGTGGGGAGTGCCAAGAATCTGATAGGCTTCGTTCAGGGCCTGGAATTTCTCGACCGCATCGGGGGCCGTGTTATGGTCCGGATGCAACACTTTGGCCTGTCGGCGGAAACCGGATGCAACACTTTGGCCTGTCGGCGGAAAGCGGCCTTGATGGCTTCGGCGCTTGCCGTCCGATCGATTCTCAGGATGGCATAATAGCCTTTGGGGTACTGGGGCAAGCGTTTTTGGTATAAAGAAAAAAGGAAGCGTGCACTATCTCGCATTTTATTTTAATCAAAGTCGTGGGAAATTCCGGCCGGATGCCGGCAGCAGGCGAACGTCACACAGGGGCGTTCCCGAAGACCCGTCCCCCATGGTCCATGGGGGGAAGCATGAAAGGCTTAAATCCCCTGTTGTCGTCCCTATGAATCGCCATGGCTCTGTCCAAACGTTCGCACCGCTGGCCCATTGATATCTGGCCGGGGTTTGTCGATGCCCTGAGCACATTGCTGATCATCATCATCTTCATGTTGATGGTCTTTGTGTTGGCACAATTCCTGCTGGGATACGCCATGTTTGGCCAGACGCAGGAAATCGGGCGGTTGTCCTTGCAGATCAAGACCTTGAACGAGCAGCTCGTCCGGGAACGGCGGGAAGGAGAGGGCCTGCGCCGCGATAAAACCCGCCTGGGGGAGGAGCGTGCCGCCGCGCTCCGGGCGGCAGAGGAATTCAGCGCCCGCGCGGCCGAGGTGTCGGCCCGTCTGGTGGAGGCCCACCGCAAGGCCGAAGCCGACGCGCGAACCCTTGCCGCCCAGGCCCTGGAAAGCAGTGTCTTGCGCGCCGACCTTTCGACGGTACAAACGCTGAAGGCCACCCTTGACGCCGAGGTGACGGCGCTGGGCGGTCAACTGGGCGAAAGCGAAGGCCGGCTTGCGGAGGAACGGGAGAGATCCGCAAAAGCGCAGGGCGAGGGGGTTTCGTTGCGCGAGGAACTGGCGCGCCTGGCCGCGGCCCTTGCCCTGGCAGAGCGGCAAACGATGACGCAGAAGGCGGAAATCACCTCCCTCAGCGGACGTCTCGATGCCGCCCTGGCCAACAAGGTGGAGGAACTGGCCCGTTACCGGTCCGAGTTTTTCGGCCGTCTGCGCGCGGCCCTGGGCGAACAGGCCGGCATCCGCATCGAAGGCGATCGCTTCGTGTTTCAGTCGGAGGTGCTGTTCGATGCGGGGGCTGCCACCTTGGGCGATTCCGGCAAGATCGAACTGGACCGGCTGGCCGCAACCGTTCTCGATCTGATGCAGAAGGTTCCACCGGACATCAACTGGGTCTTGCGGGTGGATGGTCATACCGATAGACGGCGCATTGCCACCGATCGTTTTCCCTCCAACTGGGAGCTTTCGACCGGGCGGGCCTTGTCGGTTCTGCATCACCTCGTTGCCCAGGGGATTCCTCCGGAGCGGCTGGCCGTTGCCGGCTTTGGCGAATACCAGTCCCTCGATCCTGGAAACGACGATAACGCCCTGCGCCGTAACCGCCGGATCGAGATTCGTTTTGATCAACGATGAATCCTCACACTCCGAGAATAAGGATCGATCCGTCACCAACCCCGATTTTTCGCCGGCGGATCGTTGCATGGGCACGGTGCATGAGGGCGCGGGGGAGATGGCTTCTCGCCCTGTCCCCCGCATCGCGACGCATCTGGAGGGGAAGCCCTGGCGATCAAGGCTCAAGGGGATCAGACAGCCCTTACTTACCCTCCGCCCGTGCCCACCGACGCTGCCCGGGCGCCGAATCCGCCACGAGCAATGGTCGTCGTGGTGGGAAGAGAGGAACGCAACGTCCCGCGGTCCACCCTGCCAAGGCCCGTCCGTTGCGCGATTTCGGTATTGGCGGCGGTGCGCCAGCTTCCGGGGGAATACGTGTACCCCCCTCCCCACGAACGGCGGTCGTTATCCCGCGGCCTCCCGACATTAGGCTGATACAAGGGCTGCCCGAAACCGTTTTTCAGGTTTCCAAGGACGTTGCCCGCAAGATACCCCATCATCAGCGGCATCCAGAACGATCCCGATGACTCGCCAGAGGAGGGTCCCTGACTCCTGCCTCCTCCAGAGGCTGGGGTCTCGCATTTGCCTTGGCCGAAATCCGCTTCGCAATCGTCTTTGGTGGCGTATTTGGGAGCAATTTTGGGATGTTCCTGTTTGGCCTGCTCCAGGGCGGCGGAGCACTGTTCCGGCGTATAGGCGCCGCTTTCCACACACTCGGCCACATTCGTGAACACGCCCATGGGTTCGGGATCGTCACCACAACCGGCCAGAGCAACGGAAGTGGACCCCATCAACAACAAATGCACACGTGACGATCGTTTCATGCGACTCCAACTCCTTTAGGCCGTAACCGTGACTGATTCAGGCTCTCCTCAAACGCCGGGTGGCATCTTCTGGAGGTCCTGGCTTTCGCGCCATTTGGTGCGCGCCACGTCAGTCAAGACTGGGGCATGACTCTTTGAACAAATGCGGTACGATCGCGGCATCGCTCCACCCAACCGGTGTGCGGGATTCCCGCACGGTCATTCCTAGGCACGAATCACCGACCATCCAGGCGTTCAGAATCGCTCCCCCATCGTTCTGACGGAACAGGGGCGGCCAGGCAAGGGAAACGTGGCCCCCGGCATGGCGCACGGGGCCAGTGTCGGCCACCACGCGCCCCTCCCGGGTCAGCCGTTCCGCCGGGCGCTCCAGACCAAACAGCGATCGCCGAAGGATATCAGACGTTTCCGGGATCTCGGACAGGCTGGCCTGGCACAGATTTGGGTGTTCTGGGTACGTCTCCCACAGCATGGCCAGCAGAGCATGATTGGAGGCTGGCATCCACCCCAGCGGGTCCAGGACCGGAATGCCCGCCCGCGCCAGATGTTCCCCAAACTGTTCCGCAATCATAGCTTCCCACGGATAAAGCTTCAACAGCCAGGCAATGGGATGGTTCTCGAGATCGACGAAGTGGGCGCCGTCCCAACCGATGTCCTGGATGGCAAGGGTCGTCGTTTTCAGTCCTGCCGCTTCGGCAGTGGCGGCAAGGTAGGCCAGTTCGCCCTCACGGACCGCATCGGGGGTAGCCGTGCTCAGATGCACGCCCCACCGGTCACGCCGGCCAACGGCCATTTTTTCCCAGCGTTCCACCAGCCCTTCATGCAGGCCGTTGAACTGGTCGGCTTCGGGAAAACAGACTTCCAGCCAGTTCCATTGCACGATCGAGGCGGCGAACAGCCCCCCTGGCCCATCGTAACAGGCCCCCACCAGTTTCAGGCTGTCGTGCCCGTCATAGGCAAAATCCAGCCGTCCGAAAAGCCCCGTGGACGAGTCGCTGGCGGCGTGAAGGGCCTTCCAGGCGCTGGTGATCCTGCGAGCGGTTTCGGGGGCAAAGCCCATCAGGGGCAGAAGGTACCCCTCGATCGCACGGCGCACGGTTTCTTGAATCATTTCGTGGGTTTCGTTTGCCGTGCTTTCGATCCGGTCGATTTCCTCCGCGGAAAATTCGTAATAAACGGATTCATCCCACCCTTCTGCCGCTGCGGCAGCATTCAGGCCATAAGGATAGACGGACACGTCTTTCCGCCAGTCGGTACGGGGGACAGTTGGGATTCGTTTCATGCCTGCCTTCGGTTCTCAAGGAGAGGGAATCGGCGAGGCCATACCCAGGGGCCTTGCAAGAGGGAAAGAAAAGGAATTGAGGGGGCGCGGGGGAGGCCACGCCTCCCCTGCATTTTGGTTTTTGTTGCGGGGAAGGCCTGGCCTTCCCCGCAACAAAAACCAGAGCGTGGGGGGAGGCAGGCCTTCCCCCCACACCCTCCCTCAATTCCTTTTCTTTCCTTCTTGCGACGGCCTGGGCATGGCCTCGCCGATTCCCTCTCCTTGAGAACCGAAGGCAGGCATGAAACGAATCCCAACTGTCCCCCGTACCGACTGGGCCTTGCGTTGCATGGCCTCGGTGGCGATGGAGAGCTTGTTGGTGCCGCCTCCCCGCAAACCCGCCACCTCCGCGGCACGCCGGGCCTTTTCTTCGGCACGTTCCGCCTGCAAAGTGGCGCGCTGCATGTCATGTTTGGCCCGGTCGATGCCGTGCTTGGCCTGGGTCAAGGCCGCGGCCTTGACCTTGTAGGCGGCCCCGGCCTCCTCCAGCAGCGCTTTCACCTCGACCACATCCTGTTTTTCCTGTTCGACATCATGGGCGAAGGCTTCGATCTGACCGATCAACCGGTCAAGGCTCGCCTCGATGCCGGCATGTTCCGAAACGGAGGTGGCGGGATTCTGAAGCCTGGCCTGAAGATGCTCGGCCGCCGCCAGCATTTTGTCATAACGCCCCGTGGCCTCCTCGGCCTCGCGCACCTCGCGTTCATAATCAACCCAGATTTTTTGCAAGACCATGCCGGCCCTGTCGAGATCCTGTTCCATCTGTTCAAGTTGCGCCTGTGTCGCGCCTTCGGGGTCGATCTCGACGATCGCCTCGATGATTTCCTGGCCAAGCTGCTTGCCCTTGACGCCAAGGAAAGATTTCATAAAACCAAACATCGTATGGAGTCCTGTTCTTTGTGGGTCTTGACACATTCAATACGTTACGGCGCCGGCATTGATCAACCCCATGGTGATTGACATGGCGGCAACGATCATGCCATAGCTGTGCTTGTCGGCTTCGATCCCGGCGCGCAGATCCTTCAACAGCAACGCAGCGGCGAAGAATACCAGAATCTGAAAGGCTAGCGCAACCGCGCCCCACAGCACCATGTCGAGCAGGTTCACGCTGTGGGCCGCCGTGCTGGCCAGCACTAGGCCAAATCCGATCAGCACACCCCCCAGGCTGAAGGCCGCTGCCCGGTTGCCGGCACGGATAAGACGCACCTCGTGATAGGGTGTGATATACATGTAAACAACCGTGAACCCCCCAAGAAGGCCGACGGCGGTGGCCACATAGGCCAGATACAAGGGCAGCGTGCTCAGCAATTTTCCCTCCTTGTCTTTATTACTTTCTGTACCTTCTTCAAAGCGCCGTACCGGTTCGTAACGACGCGATGCCGGCATGATTCATGTGGTCCTTAACGTATCTAGTATCTAATTGCATAAATTAACGATAGTGTCTCTAAGCTGTGATCCTTTGACTTCGCGCTTTCGCCAAACGAATGGTTTGGCTGTTGGATTGTATGCGGCGATGAAGGCTTCCATCGCTTTCCGCAACTCCTCGGTGTTTTTGAAGCTGGCTCCACGCAAAGTTTTTCTCGACAAAATTCCAAACCAGATTTCAACTTGGTTCAACCAACTGGCTGATGT
>WOUV01000002.1 GCA_009773045.1 Rhodospirillaceae bacterium
GGTTCACGCACGGCATCCAACGCATCGTCAAAATCATCCAGGCGTGCCTGCCGCTCCCCCGCCTCTGGAAGGCCATTCTAAACTGATGGATGGCCAGCGCCAACGCCATGTACCGGCGCTGCGAAAGGCTGTATCCGCGTCTGTTCGCCCCCGATGCGTTTCCCACCATCGTGCTGGCCCATTCCAAAAGCGATCTGGTCTTGAACGAGCCGATGCCCTCATCCAACGATGCGCCGGACCAAGGCGATGCGGCCGGATCGGCAAGCGTTGCCGGCAACGCCTGGCTTTCTGACGACCGGCGCAAGTCGGCGCTGGCCGATTGCGGCATCGGCACGGTCGATCAGGCGGTGATGGCCGTTCTGCCCAGCTTCTATCAGTCGCTGCGCCTGGCGGGCTTGGCGCGCAAGGTTCTGGTGCTGGACAGGTGCGCATGCCCACGACGCCTATCTTGGCCGTCTTGTCGAGGGCCTGTTGCGCTTTCACGCCGCCCTGGGCGGCAGCGCCATTCTTTTGTCGGCCACCCTGCCCGCCAAACAAAAGCGCCGCTATGCCGAGGCGTTCGCCGGGCATGAGACCAGCGATGCCGCCGCCACCAACGATCCCTATCCGCAAATCACCCTGGTTGGAAAGAAGGGGACAAAGCGCATGGCGGTAGCGCCGCGCCCCGGCCTGGGCCGCGCGGTCGCCGTCGAGCGGTTGGATGATGAGCCAGCGCTGATCGATTGCTTGGTCGAGGCCGCCGAGGCGGGACAGGCCGTGGCCTGGATCCGCAACACGGTGGCCGATGCGATGGCGGCGGCGGCGCAATTGAAAGAGCGCGTTTCGCCCGACAAATTGCGCCTGTTCCATGCCCGCTTCGCCATGGGCGACCGGCTGGAGCGCGAAGAGGAGGTCGAGGCGATCTTCGGCAAAGCCTCGACGCCGGCACAGCGCCGGGGCTGGATTCTGGTGGCGACCCAGGTGGCCGAACAATCGCTCGATCTCGATTTCGATCTGATGGCCAGCGACCTGGCCCCCATGGATGCGCTGATCCAGCGCGCCGGCAGGCTGTGGCGGCACGACCGGCCCGAGCGCCAGAGGGCCAGCCCCGCCTGCTTTTGTTGTCGCCCGACCCCGATGCCGGGATCGACGCCGCCTGGTACAAGCGCCTGCTGCCCCGCGCTGCTCAGGTCTATCAGGATCCGCTGATTCTTTGGCGCACGGCGCGCGAGTTGAAGCGACGAGGCGCCTTGATCCTGCCCGAACAGGCCCGCCAACTGATCGAAGCCGTCTATGGCGACGATCTGGCCGGCACGCCTTCGGCGCTTCACCCCCAAAGCCGGAAGGCCGAAGGCAAGGGCATGAGCGACCGCGCCACCGCCAGCCTGCATCTTCTGACGTCCCACAAGCCCTATGGCGAACGCGACGCCGTGTGGGACGACGAGATCCGCGTGCCCACCCGCCTGGGCGAACCGCAATCGCAATTGCGCCTGGCCCGCTGGATCGATGGGCGTTTGTCTCCCTGGTGCGCTGGGCCTGGGCGAAAGGCTTGGCGCTTGAGCGAGGTGACGGTGATGCGGAAATACGTCGCCGACGAAGCCCCGCCCGCCGATCCGGCCCTGTGCAAGGCCGTGACAGAAGCCAAGCGCGATTGGCCCGGCCCCCCCCACCGATGCCGCCCTTTTGATCGCGCTGGAACCCGACGGCGAGGCTTGGCGGGGTTCGGCCCTGAATGCCGACGGCCAGCCGGTGACGCTACGCTACCACCCTGAAACAGGGCTGAAAATTTCGATGCATGAATGCGGTCTCACCCCACATCGGCCTTCTCGGACAGCCAAACCTTGATCAACGACTGGTAGGGCACGTCGCGTTTGTTGGCGGCAATCTTGATGCGTTCAAGCAATCCCACCGGCAACCTCAGCGAAATGACCTTGGTCGAGGGCATGAGGTCGGGCATGCGAACGCGCTCTGCCTTGCTCCAGTCCACATGGCCGCTGGAGTCGTGGCTTTCCCAATAGGCGCGCTCCTCGGCTTCGTTCTTGAAATTGGGAAAAGCTTTAGGTTTCCTGTTCATACCGGCTTCGCTCCTTGCGATGCATGTCTCTGGCCGAAATCACGCGGATTTTCGTTCCCTCTTCGCGCAGCGTGAAGGTCATGTGCAACCGTCGCCCTTCGTTGGTAACGCCAAGCGCGTGAAAGCGCGGCTCATGGCGGCTGTGCAGGGAATCGCCAACCACCAACAGCGGCTCGTTGAAGAACACCTGCTCGGCCTCGGCCTGGCTGACGCCATGTTTGTCGGCGCTTTTGCGGGCATTGCCGTCGTCCCATTGAAAACCGGTCAACCGTTCGTATTCGATCATCGGTGTATATTGTCATAATATACATGGTTTTCCAAGAGGGAGCTTTCGAAATCAGGGCAGACTCATATCCCGACGGCGAGGCTTGGCGGGGTTCGGCCCTGAATTCCGACGGCCAGCCGGTGACGCTGCGCTACCACCCTGAAACAGGGCTGGAGATATTGCGGGGAAATGCGTAGAATCTGCGCGTTCCTCTTTTCGAAGGGGCTGAACCGTGTATCAGGATATTAGCCCGCTATATCTAGGGCATTCCCCGCAAACGCGGGGCATAAGAGGTGTTATTGAGATTCCCATGTGTATAAGGGAATTAGCGCGCTAACAACCATTGACTTCCCGTTTGCAGTCCCCCATTCTCTGATTTGCCCGAAGCCATCGGGCAAATCAGAGGTTTTCCTATGCGCCGCTACCCATCCGGTATCCGAAACAGAAGAAGCCGCAGCCGCCAATGAGCGGCTGCGACACTATATCTATTGCATTAGATGTATTCATAACATGATATCTGCTATGGGTCAGGGGGATCAACATGACATCCACCGCTTTTAACCTCATCCGCGAGGCCTGGATTCCTGTCCGCAGGGCCGATGGCGCGCGGGAATGGCGGGAATGGATCGCACCTTGGCAAATCACCGAGGGGTTGGACGATCCCAATCCCATTCAGGCGCTCGATTGGCCCCGGCCCGATTTCAACGGCGCTGGCCTGGAACTGCTGATCGGCCTGTTGGCCGCCACCCTGGCCCCCAAAGACGAGGACGGCTGGTTCGCCGTCTGGGAGGCTCCGCCCACGCCGGAAGCCCTGCGCACCGCCTTCGAAAGCGTCGCCTTCGCCTTCGATCTGGATGGCGATGGGCCGCGCTTCATGCAGGAATGGGGCGGGCTGGACAGCCCCAGCCAACGCGGCATGGCGTCGCTGCTGATCGACCAGCCGGGCGAGCAATCAGTCGAGCGCAATGCCGATCATTTCGTCAAGCAGGGCAACATCAACGCTCTTTCGCCCGCCCTGGCGGCGATGGCGCTTTATACGGTGCAGGCCTATTCTCCGGCGGGCGGGCGCGGCTTTCTTACCTCGATGCGGGGCGGCGGGCCGCTGACCACCCTGGCGGTCATGGACCCCAGGGGCCGGCCCGCGGCGCTCTGGCATCAGCTATGGCCCAACGTTCCCCTGGCCCATCCCGCCGATTGGCCCGATTGGCGGGCCAAGCCGGAATGGGTCTTTCCCTGGCTGGTCGCCACGCGGCATGCACAAGCCTATCCCGTCACCACGCCCGAGCACGGCCACCCCTTGCAGGCTTTTTTCGGCATGCCGCGCCGGGTGCGGCTGGTCTTCGAGCCAAGCGGAAACCGCGTTTGCGATCTGGGCGGCCCGGCCGGCGCCCTTCTGGCCACCGGCTGGCAGACGCGGCAACACGGCGTCAAATACGAAGGTTGGAAGCATCCGCTGTCGCCCCATGTCGCCAAGGAAGGCGCCATGCCCTCTTCGGTCAAGGGCAATCCCGGCGGGGCCACCTATCGCCACTGGCTGGGCCTGGTGGTGGCCGACAACGCCAAGGACAAACGCCTGCCCGCCCAGGCGATTTCCACCGCGCGTCGCCTGGCGAATGACACGCTGGACGGCTTGCGCCTGATCGCCTTCGGCTACGACATGGACAACGCGAAGGCCCGCTGCTGGTATCAGTCGGAAATGCCGCTGCCCCTGCTGGCGCCGAACGTCAATCGCGAAGACTTCGAGAACCGCACGGCGCAGTTGGTGAAGGCCGCCGATCTGGCGGCAGGCCTCACCCGCACCGCCATCAAGCAGGCCCTGTTTTCGCGTCCCGGCGACGCGCCGGGCGATTTCTCGCATCTGGGCGAACGGTTCTGGAAAGCCACCGAGCCCGCCTTCTTCGATCATGTGGGCGGGCTGGCGAAGAATCCGGACGACGCAACCCTACGCCAGGACTGGGCCAAATGTTTGCAGAAGTCGGCGCTGGCCCAATTCGACGCCAGCGTTCCCATGGAGGGCATCGAGGAAGGCGACATGAAGCGCGTGGTCAAGGCGCGCGGTTCTCTCGTCTACAAATTATTGCGCGATGGCGGCCTGGAAAAGGCCCTGGGGCTTGAAGCTCCCGAACGCAAACCGAAACGCAAGACCAAAGGCAAGGAGGCGGCATGAGCACCCCCGAACGCAACATCGGCGCGCAAGCTTTCGGCTGGTGGCGCACATTGATTCCGGAAAAGCTGGAAGACGGTCCGATCAACCGCGGCGCTTTGGCAAGGCTTCGCCGCGCCGGCGATCCGGTGGAACTGGCCTTCATCAAGGAAGTCGCGCAATTGCAGCGCCGCCTGAAGGCCAAAGAAGATGAAATGATCAAGGTGGCGCGCATCGCCCATCTGCTGGCCCATGTCAGGGAAAACGCTTTCCCCAAGGTGGCCCGTGCGCTGGGCCCCCAGGCCGGCGACGAAGATAAAGCGCCCATGAGCGAGGCGCGCTTCCGTCGCCTGTTGCAGGTCCGCGATCCCGAGGATATCGATCTTCGCCTGATCCGCGCCGTCAAGATGCTGAAGGGCGCGGCCAATGTCGCCGATCTGGCCGATGCCGTTTGGTGGTGGAACGACAAGACGCGCCGCTATTGGGCCTTTCAGTATTTCAATGCGCCGCCGCCCGAGGACGAAGCCGCCTGATTCTTTCCCTCTTCGCACAAGGCCCTCTTCACATAAGGAACGCGCCATGACCACGTTTTACCAGCTTCATCTGCTGACCTCTTATCCGCCCGCCAATCTCAACCGCGACGATTCCGGCCAGCCCAAATCAGCCATGATGGGCGGGGCCTTGCGGGCCCGCGTGTCCTCGCAATCCTTGAAGCGCGCCTGGCGGACTAGCGAGCCGTTCGAAACAGCGCTCAAAGGCCATGTCGGCAAGCGCACCAAGCGCTTTGCCGAGGTGGTGAAAGACAAGATGATCGCGGCAGGCAAGGACGAAAAGACCGCAGATGAAGCCGCGTCCAAGGTGGCCGGCGCCTTTGCCAAGACGGACAAGGAAAAACCGGTTCACACAGGCCAGTTGGTCCATCTGGCCCCTTCCGAACTGGCGGCGGTGGAAGCGCTGGCGGCGCGTCTGGCGGCCGGCGAGAAGATCGACATCGCCGCCGAATCCTTGCTGGGTGGCGGCGAGAGTGCCGCCGACATCGCCATGTTCGGGCGCATGCTGGCCGACAATCCCGGCCATTCGGTCGAGGCCGCCGTGCAGGTGGCGCACGCCATCACCACGCACCGGGTGTCCATCGAAGACGATTATTTCACCGCCGTCGATGATCTGGAGCCGAGGGGCGCGGGCCATATCGGCGAGCAGGAATTCGTGGCCGGTCTGTTCTATCTGTATCTGTGCGTCGATTTCGATTTGCTGACAAGCAATCTGGGCGGCGACGAGGCCTTGGCCCGCACGGTAATGAAGGCCCTGGCCGACGCCGCCGTGAAAGTGGGACCCAAGGGTAAGCAGGCCAGCTTCGCCAGCCGCGCCTATGCCTCCTATGCGCTGGCGGAAAAGGGCGCGCAGCAGCCGCGCAGTCTGTCGGTGGCCTTCTTGAAGCCGGTAACGGGCGACGATTTCCTGGATCAATCCACGAAGGCTTTGGAGAGCGCCCGCGGCCAGATGAACGCGGCCTACGGCGCCTGCTCGGATGCCGAGTACAAGATGAACGCTGTTGACGGCGAAGGAACGCTGGAAGGCCTGCTCGCCTTCCTGGGCGCTTAGCGCCATGACCGCGTTTCTGATCTTTCGCCTTTACGGGCCGTTGGCCACCTGGGGCGACATCGCGGTCGGCGAGCGCCGGGCCGGATTTTCGCGCCCCGGCAAATCGGCAGCCCTGGGAATCGTGGCGGCGGCCCTGGGCATCGAACGCGCCGACAAGGATCGCCAGGACAGGCTGGCCGGGGGCTATGGCTTTGCGGTGCGCATCGATGCGCCGGGGCAAAGCTTGCGCGACTATCACACGGCGCAGACGGCGCGCCGGTCCGACATCAAGAAACTGCTGAAGGCCGATCCGCGCCCGCTTACCCGCAAGCGCCTGCTGTCGGTGGAGGATCCGGAAACCATCCTGTCGCAACGCGACTATCTGGCCGATGCGCTGGCCACCGTGGCGCTGTGGTCCCGCGCCGAAGCGCCCTACGATCTGGTTGTCATTCGCGAAGCGCTGCTTCATCCCCGCTTCGCGCTCTATCTGGGGCGTAAATCCTGTCCGCCCGCTTTGCCCCTGGCGCCCCAGGTGATCGAGAACGACGATTTGTCGGAGGCGTTGAACGCCTATGCGCCGCCCACCATCGAAGCCTTCGACGCCAAGCGCCTGAACCGGCGCAAGCACCGGATTCAGTTGGCCTGGGAAGATGATGTGACCGCCATCGTCCCCATGCAGCGGGAACAAAGGCGTGACGCCGTGCGCGACCGGACGCGATGGCTGTTCGCCGAACGGCACGAGAAAGTGGCTGTTCTAAGTCCAGAGGAGACCTGACATGCATATCAGCCGGCTTTCTCTTAAGCGCGACGCCTCCAGCCTGGGCAAAGTGTCGGCCCTGTTGCGCGATGGTCTGCATGACGGGCGTGCCCACCGCCTGCTATGGAGCTTGTTTCAGGAAAGCCCGCCGGATCGTCGTGCCTTTCTGTTCCGTAGCGGCAACGGCAGGAAGCCGGACGGCGATTTTATGACCGTTTCGCCGGCGCCGCCCGTGGATGAGACGAATCTGTGGCAAATCGAAACCAAGCCCTACAATCCCTGTTTCGACAAAGGCCGGGCGTTGGGATTCAAACTGCGCCTCAACCCGACTGTCGAGAGCAAACGAAAACGCTATGATCTGGTGGCCAAGATCAAGCACGAACTGGAAAAACCGGACGAGCGCGCCCATACCAATGGCGAGGTCTGGGAAATCGCCGCTAAGCGTTGGCTCGAACCCCGAGCCGAACGCCTGGGCGTATCTTTCTTGGCCTTGCGCGCCGATGGCTATGAAGTCCACAAGTTTGAAAAAGGCAAGGATGGCGCCGTCAGCCTGGCCGTGCTGGATGCGTCGGGTGTGCTGAAGGTGGAAGAGGCCGGTCGCTTGAAAACAGCTTTGTTCACCGGCATCGGCAAGGGCCGCGCCTGGGGCTGCGGCCTGCTGTTGGTCAAGCCGGTGTAGGCCGGGTTTCATGGCGATGCCCGGATTGCCACCGCCGCGTCCCATTCCGCTCAAGGAGCGGGTGTCGGTGGCCTATGTCGAACGGGGCCGCCTGGACGTCATCGACGGCGCCTTCGTGGTGGTGGACAAGAATGGCGTGCGCACCCATCTGCCGGTCGGCGGCGTCGGTTGCCTGATCCTGGAACCGGGAACGCGGATCAGCCACGCCGCCGTCGTGCTGGCCGCGCGCGCGGGGTGTCTTTTGCTGTGGGTCGGCGAGGCGGGGGTTCGTTTGTATGCCGCCGGACAGCCCGGCGGCGCTCGTTCCAACCGCCTGCTTTATCAGGCCCGGCTGGCGCTCGATGAAACGGCCAGGCTCAAGGTGGTGCGCAAGATGTATGCGCTGCGGTTCGGCGAGGAGCCGCCCGAACGGCGCAGCATCGACCAATTGCGCGGCATCGAAGGGGCCAGGGTGCGCGCAATGTATCAAAATCTGGCCCGCCTGCATGGCGTTGCCTGGAAGGGGCGCAATTACGACCACCAGAATTGGGATGCTTCCGACATCGCCAACCGTTGCTTAAGCGCCGCCACGGCGGCCTTGTACGGCATATGCGAAACCGCCATCCTGGCCGCGGGTTACGCGCCTGCCATCGGCTTTCTGCATTCGGGCAAGCCGCAGGCTTTCGTTTACGACATCGCCGACATCTGGAAATTCGAAACCGTGGTGCCGATGGCGTTCCGTATCGCGGCCACCGGCCCCGCCCAGCCCGAAGGCGAGGTGCGCCGCGCCTGCCGCGACGTGTTTCGCAAAACGAACCTGCTGGAAAAACTGATCCCCGCCATCGACAACGTGCTGGCCGCCGGAGGCCTGGACATGCCCAAGCCGCCGCCCGAAGTCCAACCCATCGCCTTCGAGGATAAAGGAAAGATCGGCGATGCTGGTCATCGTGGTTGAAAACGTCCTGCCCGCCCTGCGCGGGCGCTTGGCCGTCTGGCTTTTGGAAGTCCGGGCCGGGGTTTATGTCGGCGTCTATGGCAAGCGTGTGCGCGCAATGCTGTGGGAACAAGTGCTGGGCGGCCTGGGCGAAGGCAATGCCGTGATGGTCTGGGCAGCACCCAACGAATCGGGTTTCGATCTGATGACGGCGGGCCGGAACCGGCGCATCCCGGTCGAATTCGACGGATTGACTCTGGTCTCGTTCCTGCCGCCCGAAGGCGCCGAGGAAGAACCGGACGACGAGCCGCCCCCTCCGGCGGCAGGCCGAAATCCCGCCGGGCAAAGCATTGAAGGATAGACCGGAAAAACAGCTCGTTTTTTCGGTGCGCTGTTTGACATCGTGAATGTCCTGAAAATACAATGACGTTTGGGAAGTCCATTCCCCGCACGCGCGGGGCTGAACCGAGAGGGGCCGATCCGTGTTGTGACAGATACGATCTTGAATCACAGACCAAGCGCCTTGTGAACCCCTCTCACACCTTCCTTATCCAGAATCGGGGTTTGTTACTCTGCACGCCCCGGTTTCCTTCCGATGCCGGGGAGGACGCAAACTGGTCCTAACCCCCGATGGTTCGGCCATCGAACCGGCGGTGCCGCTCTCCACGACGGATGGCGCCCTGAGGATCGCCCTGATCAAGGCCTTCCGTTGGCGGCGGCGCATCGAGAGTGGCGCCGCCGCCTCGATGACGGATCTGGCCGCGCAGGAAGGCATCAGCGACAGCTATGTCATACGTCTTCTGCCACTCACCTGCCTTGCGCCAGACGTCATTGCTGCAATTCTGGATGGCAGCCAGCCGCGCTGACTTACTCTCAATCACATGCTGAAGAGGATCCCGCAGGCGTGGGACGAGCAGCGTCGATTGTAGGAATTCCCCTTCCCCTCCCAGGGGCCGCGCGTGGCCGCGGAAACGACATGAAGGACTACCATCCTACTCTCTATGCGCGTAGCAATGCGCTTCCGAAGTGCATATTCGAAAGTGGCATGACGTGCATACCGAAGGGGATTAGAAATTTCTCCATCATAAACGAAGAAAGTGTTTGAGAATGGTTGCCTTCCCTCCGCCAACCATCGCCGATTTATCGTTTATTTTAAATGACTTACCTGACATCCAAGACGCACGATCCATTGTCCAACCCACAATATTTAACTTGATACAGGTGCACACAGGTAGATACATGTGGACAGATGGCAGGGCAATCCCGCTGATTGGTGACCAAGCCCAGACGTGACCAGGCGTGCGAATCGGAACACCGGCATCAGCCAAATTCCCCCCGATCCATGGGTTAATGAGAACGCTGGATCGGGACAGGCTCTGGACCCCCCCCCCCGGCATTACACCGCGTTCCCCAGTGTCAAGGGGGCATTTTCGGGTAGGTCCCATGGCCTTCCCCGGCATCCAGGGACGAGGCATCCATGGCCTCCCCCGTGCTTTTCTGTTTCTCCGTTGACTCGGCCTTTCTCCCGGCCCAAATTTGAGGGATGGAATTTCAGGAGCATTTCCCATGGCGCTTGCCGTTGCCTTTGACACGTTGAAACTGGCGCGCAAACTGGAAGCCGCGGGCTTCGAGCATCAGCAGGCCGCCGATGTCTCCGAAGCCATGGCCGAAGCGTTTGCCATCGCCGAAGTCGCCACCAAGGCCGACGTGCGCGAATTGGAACTTCGCCTGGAAGCCAAGATTGACCGTCTGGCCGCGGCAAACAAGGCCGACATTGACCGTCTGGCCGCGGCAAACAAAGCCGACACCGATCGCCTAGCCGTTGACATCGAGCGTCTGGCCGAAACCACCAAGGCCGAATTGCGCGAAGCACGGGCGGAAGCCAAGGCCGAGAGCACCACAATCCGGTCCGACATGAAGGCGATGGAATTGCGCATGACGATCAAGCTTGGCCTCATGCTGATGGCCTTGTTCGCGACGACGATCGGCGCCGTCGCGGCCATCATGCGCTTCATGCTGCATTGACCCCAGGTCAGGGTTTGTGGCAACCGTGGGGGATGGTTCCGTGTCACCATTTTGGTGACGCAGGGGGTGAGCCGTTCCCGGCAACCGTTTTTACGGCGCGCCTCGATGGTTAGGCGAGCCTCATCGGGGGTCGAGGGTGCGGAAAGGGCGTAAAGGACGGTGGGGGGCAAATCGGCAATTATTGCCGATTTAGAGCGTCGCGCCTGGAAAACGCGGCGCGTGGTTCCTTTTCCTCCCGCCTCTAGCCCAGACCTCAATCCCATCGAATTCGCCAAACTCAAAGCTCACCTCCGCCGCGGCGGTGCACGCACGATCAGCGCTCTATGGGACGCTGTTGGCAGCATCCGCGATCTCGACACACCCGACGAATGCTGGAACGACACCAAGCATGCCGGATATGTCTCAGATTAAAGGATCGATGCTCTAAGCTGGCGGCTTTCCAGCTTGCGCGTTCTTCGTGCCCTTTGAGCCATGCGCCCGGCGCATATCTTAACGTTATATCCAACTCCGGTTCCTCTGCCCTATGACGGCAAGCGGTTGTGGACCCCCCTACCCCATTCGGACCCTCGAGTCTTATGCCTCATGTATCAAAGGGCAGGATCCCGAGCAACAACCGCATTGCATGCATTTGCGTGTTCTCCCGTACATGGAATGTTTTATTCACAAGATGTTTCCGTAAAGCAGAAAGATATCCCAGAACTCTTCTCGTTACAAAGTGCATACGGCAGCCTTCCCGCTTCGCGAAAGATTTTTGCCCTATCGCCCCGGCTATCCGGATTCAGTGCGCCGCGGGCAGGTTGAACCCCCCCGGCCGGCGTGCGGGCGTTCAGCAGACGATCCATCCGGTTGGCCATTCTCCGCCACCCGAACACCGTTCTCGATTTCCAGAGAAACCCCGCCGGCGGTGTGGCCAAGCCCGGCCCTCCGTTCGGCCCTTGGCCTCGCCTCGTATTGGTGAAATTTCATGAGCGCTTTCCAATATGCTATGTTACATATGGTGTGCGGGTTATGATGCCTGTGGTTCGTTTGGAACGACTCAATATATCTGAGGGGCGTTATGGTGGGGATTCTCTCGGTGCGGAGGCGCGTGGCTTTTCGCCCGGCGCGTGATGTTTTCATCTTGGAAAAACTTGAGCCGCGTCTGCTTTTATCGGCGGATCCCGTTTCCGGCGGTACGGAAGTTTTTTTGTTCGATCGTCCCGATGAACCGGCGGATGTCGCACCGATCCTCGAGGAAGCCCCCTCCCCCACCGTTCAGAATGCCCTTGCCACAGGCGATGCCGGAGGAGATGGAACGGACTCCAATGCTCCCATCACCATCGATCTGCAAACGGCGGATCCATTGGCGGTGCAATCCTTACCCATCCCCCAAACGGGTGAGGCCGGAACGGGCGATGTCAGTGTAACGCTGCACGATGAGACCCATGCCCCCCCCAGGATTCCGTAGCGCTTGACCTTTTGTCGGTCTGCTGCCAAGTCGATGAGGGGTTTTTGGATTTATCCCGAGTCGAGAACGATCTTACGATCATTATCCGTGCGGATGGCACCGTTACTTTTGGATTCGGCTCCCATTCGATTCGTGACGATGGAACGCTCGCCCGTGACGACGATGCTCCGTGGTTTTCCGCCTCTGGCGTGGACAGGCTGATCGGCGGGTCGGGGGACGACACGTTTATCTTCGAAGGGGAAGCCCCGGACGCGCTGACCCTGGACGGCGGCGAGGGCGCCGACACACTGTTGATGCTCGGCACTGACACCACCTGGTTCATTTCCGCCGCCGATGCCGGCACGGTGCGCAACGTTCAGTTCCGCGGTATCGAGAATTTGACCGGCGGGATCGATAACAGCGACACGTTCGTTCTGGGCGCGAACGGTGCCTTGTCGGGGGTGATGGACGGCAACGCGGGCGGGTTCGACACCCTGGTGCTGGACGGCGGCGCGTTCGAGACGCTCTCCTATGCCGCGATCAGCCCCCATGCGGGAACGATCCGCCTTGATGACCGGCTCGTCACCTATGACGGGTTGGAACCGATCATTGACAACACCGTCACCACCCACCGGGTCATCGATATGACCAGTGGGAAAGATCTCGATGCCGTGCTGTCCGCGGTTGCGGATGGACGGTTGATGCTCTCCGGGACCACATTCGAAAGCATCACGTTCACCAAGCCGACCGCATCGCTGACCATTCGCGGGATCGGCGGCACCGACGCGGTGACGATTCAAACGCTCGATCTTGGCGCCACCGCCCTTGTCGTCGAGGCCGAGACCATCCGGGTGCTTGCCGGGCAGACTCTCACCTCCCTGGCGGACATTACTTTTGATGCGACGGCGGCGGTGTCGGTTGGCACGGGGAACACGGTGACTGCCTCCTTGAGCGCGCAGGTGCTGGTGGAGGGGACCATCCGCACCGGCGGCGCGCTTGTTCTGAAGGCAACGGCGGACGAGACCATCGTTCTGTCGTCGTTTTTGGGCAGCGCCAGCATCGACTCGACAACCCTTGCCAGCGCCATCATCGGCGGCGGGGCAACGATTGAGGCGCGGGCGCTTGCCGTGGTGGCCACCACGGCCGTCACCCTTGAAACCACCGCCACCGGCGTGACCGTCTCCGTCCTTGACATTACATCGAACCAGACGACTATCGCCGGGATCAGGGACGGGGCCTCCATCACCGTCGGCACGGCGGCGCTTGCCGCGCGCCGATGAGCCGGCCAGCCTGTTGATCAGCGCCCGCGACACGAGCCGGATCGTCACCACCATCAGCACCGAGGACAGCCTTCTCACCGCGCTGACCGGTTTTGACGTGGCGGTGAGTGACATTACCCTCAGCCGCGACACCCGAGCCTTCATCGGCGAGGGGGGCAGCGTGGTGACCATTGCCGGACAAAATGGCGGGCGCGCCGGAATGGTCACGGTGGCGGCGGAAAACAACGGCACGATCGAGGGGCGCATCGAGTCAAGCCTTATCGGCGTCCACGGCACCACAGCAACCAGGGATGACGTTCTGGCAGGGGTGAACGGCGCCGTTCTGACGGTCGGCGCGCTCCAGGTGTCCGCCCTTAACGCCAGCGTGTACACTGCCGTCGCCAAGGTCGCCGGCAACACGGTCACCAGACGGACCGAGGCCAGTCTTGAGAAGGTCACGGTCACGGCGCTGCCGGCAACCGCCACCCAGGGCGTGACGGTTCTGGCGCGGGATGAGTCCACCTTTTCGGCGACATCCAAGGATTTTCAGGCCAATCTTGGAATGTTCCCATCGGTCGAACTGGGAAAAGCTGCAGCGTCCAACGAGATCCACAAAAGCGTTCTTGCCATGGTGGAAAACTCCACCCTGACCGTGACCGGCGGCACCGTGCAGGTCGCGGCGGTCAACGACATGTCGATCAGCGCCGAGACCGAGGCGCTTGCAACGATCAATACAATCGGTGGCGCCGGCTGGAAAACAACCTATTCGCTCAGCCTGGGGGGGACCGCGGCCTGGAACGAGGTTCTGGGGAGCGTGACGGCGCGGATGCGGGACACAACCGTCACAACGGCCGGGACGGCGGAGGGAACCGGCGGCGATGTCATCGTTTCCGCCGCCAACACCAGCGCAATCCATTCCAAGGCGGAGGCGGGCACGACGGTGACCGGCGGCACCAATGCCGCCGTTGGCGTTGCGGTGGCCTTCAACGCCATCGGCTGGGACATGTCCGGCTTTCTTGCCGCAAGCCTTGATGCCCTGATCGGGAGCGGGCTTGGCATGACCGAGACGCCCTCCGACGTCGAGGCCTTGATCGAACGCTCCGCGGTCGACGCCGGCGGCGCCCTGACGGTGACCGCCGACGGCCATGCCGCGATCAACGCCACGGTCAGCAACACCGTCGAATCAATCGCTTCGGCCCTCTATGGCGCCTCGGGCATGGGAGCGGCGGGCCTTGTCGCCAGCAACCGGGTACGCTCCACGGCCCGGGCCTCCCTCAAGGATGCCGAAAGCGGCGGCATGTCGGTGCGGGCGGGCGGAGCGCTGACCGTCGCGGCCACCGACACGGCCGGCATTTATGCCAACATCAAACTGGTCTCCTCCTCCACCACCACCAACGACGGCGGCGCTGGCATTTTGTCGGATGCGGCGGCCTGGATCGGTTCGGACCATAAATCTTCGGACGGCACAAAAACCATTTCGTTCGACGATCTGATCTGGCTTGAGGACGACTATGAGAACGGTGGCGATGGCGGTCAGATGTATCGCTATCTGGGGACCGGTGCGACCATGGATCTTGGTGGCACAGACTACACCGACGCCGATTACTGGCAGAAATCACTGACAACCAGCCCGTTCCCGACAGGAATCAATCTGACGGATTCCGACTCGGTTGCCATTGGCGGTTTGGTGGTGCGCAATGATGTGCGGAGCGCGGTGGAGGCATTCATCAGCGACGTGACGGTGGATGCGGGTTCGGTCAGTGTGACGGCGGAGGAGACGGCGACCATCACGGCGACGGCGGACAGCACGGTCAGTTCATCGGGGGGCAGTGCGTTCGGGACGGGGACATCGCTGGCGGTGAACGGGACCATCGCCACCAATTTGGTCTTGAGTAGCGCGGAAGCCCTGATCACCGGCAGTTCAGTGCACACGTCGGGCGATACGACGGTTGCGGCGTCGAACGCCTCGACCATCACGGCGACGACCAAATCGATGGTGAGCAGCGGGGCCGATGCCATTGGGGCGACCCTTGCCTTCAATACCATTGGCTGGAAAGCGCAGAATATTTTGTTTCAGGCGATCGATGCGCTGTTGGGCACGAGCATCGGTGACGAGCAGCCAGCGGCGGTGACGGCTTCGATCGTGGACAGCGCGCTGGCGGTGGGGGGGCCGCCCTGACGGTGCGGGCGGACTCCGCGGCGGGGATCACCGCCGAGGGCAGCAACGATGCGACCTCGGCGGCTTCGGCGTTGGTCGATGCCACCGGCAAGGCCATCAGCGCTCTGCTGGTGACCAACATGGTCAGTTCCCGCGGGCCGATGCCTTCATTGATTATACCGGTGGCCGGGGGAGCGTGACGGCGGGGGCGGTGACGGTTGACGCCGTGGATGCGGCGTCGATCGAGGCCACCATTGTCATGAAGGCGATTTCCTCGACCACCAACGACGGCGGGGCCAGTCTTCTGGGGACGCTGGTGGACAACATGGCTTCGAGCCTCCTCACCTATTCCAGCGTATCGGGGACGCGGGATTTGATTGTCGGCGACAGCGTGCGGGTGGCCTCCGGCCACACGGCGGGTGGGGTGACGGGGGCGGTGTATGTGTTCACGGGGCTTTCGGCAAGCGACGTTGCCCTAGGCAGCGAGGATTTCTCCAACGGCGACCGGTGGACGCGGCTCACGGCCGAGAGCGCGAGCACGTTCATCCCGGCCCTGGGCAATCTGACCGGATCGGACTCGGTGGGGGTTGGCGGCCTGGTGGCGCGCAACGACGTGCGGGGATCGGTGAGCGCTAACATCGACAACGCCACGGTGAGCGCGGCGGGGGATGTGACGGTGACGGCCACGGAGAACGCCACCCTTCTGGCCGACATCACGGCCAAGGTGTCCTCCTCCGGCGGCAGCATGTTCGGCGAGGGCACGTCGCTGGCGGTGAACGGAACCATCGCGACCAATCTGGTTCTGAGCGCGGCGAGCGCCACCCTCACCCGCTCGGAGGTGACGGCGGGGGGGGGACTTGGCGGTGACGGCGGCCAACACCTCGGACATTGACGCCACCCTTGACAGTTCGACCTCGACGGGGGACAAGGTGGTTGGGGTAACGCTGGCCTTCAACACGCTGGGCTGGGAAGCGCAGAACGTATTGTTTGGCGCCATTGATGCGCTGCTGGGCACGAATATCGGCGACGAGCAGCCGGCGAGCGTGACGGCCTCGATCACCGAGAGCACGCTGGAGGTGACGGGGGATCTGACGGTGCGGGCGGAGTCCGCGGCGCAACTCAACGCCACCGCCAGCAATGCCGCGATCTCCGCCGCCTCGGCCCTGTACGGGGCGAGCGGGGCGGCAACCAGCGGCCTGTTGACCAGCAACATGGTCAGCAGCACGGCCAAGGCCTTCATCAAGGACGCCACCGGCACGGTGCGGGCAGGCGGGACGCTGACCGTCGCCGCCACCGACACGGCCGGCATTTATGCCAACATCAAACTGGTCTCCTCCTCCACCACCACCAACGATGGCGGGGTGGGGGTGTTCAACAAAAGCATGCGTAATTTGGCCGGGGTAGTCCTGGCCGACTTCATGTCGGGCGACGGGGAACAAACCATCGCCTTCGGCGATAGAGTGCAGGTGGCCAGCGACTACGAGAACGGTGGCGATGGCGAGTATCTTTACACCTAGATGGGCGAGGATGGAACGGTCGATCTCGGCACGACCGACTACAGTGACGCCGGCTATTGGAAACGGTTCAATCCGCCGAGCCTTCCCGAGGGACTGAACGTCAGCGATTCCAACTCCATGGCCATCGGCGGCCTGGTGGTGCGCAACGATGTGCGGGGAGAGGTTGAAAGTTTTATCCAGAACGCCACGGTCACCGCGGGGTCGGTTGCGGTGACGGCGGTCGAGGACGCCACCATCAAGGCGATCGTGGATGCGGAGGTCTCCTCGTCGGGCGGCAGCGCCTTTGGCGAGGGCAAATCGCTCGCGGTCAATGGCGTCATTGCCACCAATCTGGTCTTGAGCAGCGCCGATGCCCGCATCAAACAGGGATCGGTGACCACCACGACCGGCGATGTGACGGTAACGGCGGAAAATACCTCGTGGATCGATGCCAAAAACTTGAGTTCGGTGGCCTCCGGCCAGAACGGCGTCAGTGTCACGCTGGCCTTCAACACCATCGGCTGGGAAGCACAAAATATTCTGTTTCAGGCGATCGATACCCTGATCGGCGATACGCAGCCGGCCAGGGTGTCGGCGCTCATCGAGGATACCTCCCTTGCTGTGGCCGGCGCGGTGACGGTTTCGGCGACTTCGGAAGCCAGAATCCACGCCACCGTCAGTAACGAGACCGAGTCCAAGGCGGTGACCCTCAGCGGTGGCGACAGCATGGCGGTGGGGGCGGTGCTGGCAAGCAACCTGGTGAAGATGGCCGTGGATGCTAAAATCAGTGCCGGCAGCGTGACCGCTTCCGGCGCAGGCGTATCGGTGAGCGCCGTGGATGATGCCTCCATCGTTGCCAACAGCAAAATGAGCGCGATTTCTGCTACCATCAGTGATGGCGGCCTCAATCTGGTCTATAAGGCATTTTACGACACCCTGGGGCTTGACTACACCGATCGCTCCGGCACGCGTGCTGTGCAGATAGGAGATATCGTTCGGCTTGACGACGTTGACTACACAACCAACGATGAACCAGACTCCCTGACCGGGGGCAATCGGGTGCAACTTGCATTCGACATCGGTGGCGGCGCCGCCGGTGATGAGTATGAGTACGTGGGCGCCGCGGACATTGAAGGACCGGTTGATCTCGACGGCGAAGACTACACCGATACAACCCGCTGGAAGAAACTGACCGGCGCGGCCGGCGGCGTTTACATCGCCCTGGGCGCTTGGAGCAGCGTCGATCTTGCCAACGAGGATTTCAGCGATACGGCCCGCTGGACCGAGATGATCACCATCGATCCGACGGTGCTGATCCCGGGTCTGAGCCTGAATCTGACCAATTCCGATTCCTCGGCCTTTGGCGGGCTGGTGGTGCGCAACGATGTCCGCGGTTCGGTCACGGCAACCGTTGTCAATGCATCGGTCCAGGCGGCCGAGGATGTGGTGGTGCTGGCCGATGAATCGGCCAGCATCCGCGCCCAGGACGACAGCACCGTCACCTCCAGCGGCGGCAGCATGTTTGGCAAGGGTAAGTCCATGGCGGTGAATGCCCACATCGCCACCAATCTGGTCTTGAGCGGGGCTGACGCCCATATCAGCGGCAGCACCACGAGCGCCGGCGGCTCAGTCGAAGTGGTGGCAACCAACACCGCGACCATCGATGCCATCATCGCCAGCACCACCGAAGCCAACGGCCATTCCATCGGTGTCACACTGGCCTTCAACTCGGTCGGATTCGATTCGCAGAACGTGTTGTTCAATGCCGTCGATGCCTTGATCGGCACCAGCCTTGGCGACGAGAATCCGGTCAAGACCGTGGCCTTCATCGAAAACAGCCAGGTCACCGCCGCCGCCGGCATCCGGGTGGAGGCCATCGCCGCGGCCCATGTCCATGCCGTCATCACCAGCGCCAACGCCACCTACTCCGTCACCCCCGCCGGCGGCAGCGATACCATTTCCATTGGCGCGGTGATCGCCCTGAACCGCATTGCCACCCAAACCGACGCCCGGATCGGGGATGATTCTCTTGGCGGACTGACGCGGGCGCTCGCCGGAGATATCGTCGTCACGGCGGCGGACAATTCCTGGATCGCCTCGGATGTGCGGTCCAGTTCGGTAGCGGTGGGCGCGGGCGCCGAGGACTCTTCTGGGTTGTCGATCGGCTTTGCCTCGGCGCGCAACTAGCTGCGGAGCGCAGTCGAAGCCTCCATCGAAGGCGCGGGGCGCGGGAGTCTTGGACCGGTCCAGGCAGAGTCTGGCCGCGTGATCGTCACCACCACCCGGGACGCGGCGATCGATGCCAAGGTCACGGCCACCGCCATCGCCGTGGCGGCAAGCGCCGGCGGCGGCCGGGCCATCAGCGGCGGGGGGGCGCTGGCCTTCAACACCATTCTTGGCAAGGACAACGCCTTCATCGCCGACAGCACGGTGCAAACAGGGGGCGTGATCGTGACGGCCGAGGATACCTCGCGGATCGATGCGCGGGTTCGCGCCGCCGCGATCTCGGTGGCCGTCGGCACGAAAAGCACGCCGGCAGTGGCCATCGGTTTTTCGGTGGCGCGCAATCTGATGGGCTGGGATTCCACCAATGCCGCGGCCACCTATACCACGACCAGCACGCCGGCAACGCTGAGCGCCGGCAACACCGTGAAGATCGCCAGCGGTCCGCAGGCCGGCAACATTTATGAATACGTCGGCAAACCCTTGTTCGGGGCGGACACGATCAAACTGGGCAGCCAGAATTACGGCGACTGCAGCCTGTGGAAACAGGTGGGGCTGACGGCCTCGGCGATGGAGGTGAAAGCGTATCTTTCGAATACCGCCATTGATTCCGCGGGCGCGGTCGTTCTGGATGCCGCGTCGGAAGCGCTGATCAATGCCACGGTGCTGGCCGGGGCCGTGGGGATCGCCGCCAGCGGTCAGACCGGCGTGGCGGTGAGCGTCGCCGGGGTGTATGTGGACAATACCATCCGGGCCGATGTGGACGCTTTTATCGACGGCGCGCCGTCTGCCGGGATACGGGCGGGCAGTCTGTCCGTCACCGCCGCGGACGGCTCGCGCATCGCCGCCGTTGCCGGCGCCGCTTCGGTGGCGGCATCGCTGGCGGGCAGTACGGGCGTTGCGGTCACCATCGGCTTGTTGCTCGCCTTCAACGAGATCGATGTCGATGTCGATGCCTTCGTTTCCAATGTCGGCGCCCTGACCACCACCACCGGGGATGTCGTCGTTGCCGCCGCTTCGCGGGGGCGCACGCTGTTTGATTTCAGCCTGTCGGCCAACGGTCTTTCGGCCGCCGCCCTTGACGATGCGACCAAGGCCGACAGTGACAATACGACGACCGAGGGAATCAACGAGGGCACGGTGGACGCCGATGCCGATGCCGCCCACCCTGACCGCACTCGCCGCCGCTTTCACCGCCAAGGGGGAATCCCCGGCCGAAACCGAATCGGTCCGGATCGACTGGACCTTTGTCAGCGCCGATGGCGAGAAGGAAATTGCCAAGGGCGAGCGGGTCAAGCTGGAGACCGGCTACCGCAACGGCGGCACCGGCGGGCGCGTTTATGAATACAGCGGCACGCAGCAGACCATCGATCTTGCCGCGGCGAATTACGCCGATACCAGCACGTGGAAGGCGGTTGCTCCCGATCTCAAGCTTTCGGCGCTGGACGGGGGGCAGGGGTGGCTGCTGGTGACGGGGGACGGAACGAGCTATACCCTGCGGCGGTCAGCCGCCAGCCCGGACAGGCTTGAGGTCGCGCAGACCAACATCAGCGCGGTATCGGCGGCGGCCTCGCTCGGGGCGGCCATCGCCGGTTCGACCGGGCTTGCGGTCAGCGGCGCGGGCGCGGTTTCGATCAATTCCATCCTTTCCGAAGCGCGCGCCCATATCGACCACGGGACCGTGACCAGCGGGGGCGATGTGATCGTCGAGGCGGAAACCTCCGCGGTCATCTCCTCTACCGTCGTGGCCGCTTCCCTGGCCCTGGGGGTGGGGGGAAGCAGCGGGATCGGCGTTTCCATCGGCATCGCCGTGGCCCGCAACCTGATCGGCACCACGGGCGCCGACGATCCGGTGACCGCCGGGGCGCTGGCGTATGTCACCGATAGCTCCATCAATGCCGCGGACGATCTTGTCATTGGCGCGAGGGCCACGGGGGTCATCAGCTCGATCGTGTTTTCCGGCTCGGCGGCCATTGCCGCCGGCGGTTCGGCCGGCGTCGGCGCCAGCGGCTCGGGCGTGTGGGCGGAAAACCGGATCGCCAGTCTGGTCACGGCCACCATCGATGGGGACCGCGCGGGCGGGATCGTCGCCGATTCCATCACCGTGACCGCGCGCGATACTTCGCTGATTAGCTCATTCGCGGGGGCGGCCTCGCTGGCCGTCGGGCTTGGCGGGTCGGCGGGGGTGTCGCTGTCGGTGGGGGTAGCCCTCGCGAAGAATCTGATCGACACCGATGTCGAGGCCTCCATCATCAATGCCGGTCACGGCGTGACCAGCCGGGGCGCTGTCGTGGTGTCGGCCAAGTCGGAAGCGGTTATCGACGTGGTGGCGGTGGCGGCCTCCCTGGCCGCCGGCCTGGGGGGCACCGCGGGCGTTGGCGTGAGCGGCGCCGGCGCCGATGCCGGCAACACCATTCTCAGTGGCACCCGGGCCTTCATCGAGGACAGCACGGTGATCAGCGGCGGCGCGGTTGATCTCGACGCCGCCAACACCTCCACCATCGAGGCGGTCATTGCCGCGGCGTCGGTGGCCATTAGTGGTGGCGGCGTGGCGGGGGTGGGGGCCTCGATCGGCGTGTCGCTGGCGCGCAATATCATCGGCTGGCAGTCTTCCAACGTTGCGTATGACTACACCATCGATGATGACCCGGCGACGCTGACCACCGGCAAGAAGGTCAAGATTCTGCACGGCGTGCGCGCCGGGGACGTTTACGAATACATCGGTACGGCCACGCTGACCGATCCCGATCGCACGAAGACCGGTGATTTTCTGGTGGTGCAGGATTACGCCAACCGCGATCTGTGGAAGCGGGTGGACCTGACGTCGCAACGGGCGCCGATTCATGCCTTCATCAAGAATTCCTCGCTCACCACTACTGGCGCCCTGACGATCGATGCCGTTTCCTCCCAGACCATCGAGGCAACCGTGCTGGCGGGATCGGTGGCCATTGCCGGCGGCGGGGTGGCCGGGGTTGGAGTGGCCGGGGCCGGGGCGAGCGCGGAGAACACGGTGCAGGTGGAAGTCCTCGCCGCCATCGACGGGGGCGGCACCGGGGTTTCCGCCGCATCCATCGCCCTGAAGGCCAAGGATACCTCGATAATCGATGCCACGGTCGGCACCGCCTCGATCGCCGCGGGATTCGGCGGGGTGGCGGGGGTGTCGGTGGCGGTTGGCATCAGTTTGGCCGACAATTTCATCGGCACCACCGTCAATGCCTTCATCGACAACGCCGCTTCGGTGACGACGACCACGGGCGCCATCAGTGTCGAGGCGACGGAAACGGCCACCATCAAGACCACCGCCGTTGCCGCTTCCGCCGCGGTTGGCGTGGCCGGGGTGGCCGGGGTCAGTTTCGCCGGCGCCGGGGCAAGCGCCACCAATGCCATCGAAACCAAGGTTGCCGCCGTCATCAAGGACAGCACGCTCACCAGCGCCGGCGCGGTGACCGTCGAGGCCAAGAACACCGCCACCATCAAGGCAACGATCGCGGCATTGTCGGCCAGCATCGGCGGCGGTCTGGTGGGGGTAGGCGTTGCCATCGGCGCGGGCGTGGCCAAGAACGAGATCGGCTGGAATGGCAGCAGCGCTCCGAAGGCGGAGGTGGTCGCCACCATCGCACGCGCCGCGGTGACCGCCGAGGGGGATCTGACGATCAAGGCGGAAAACGCCGCCACCATCGAGACCGAAGTGGATGCCGGGGCGGTTGCCATTGGCGGGGGGCTGGTGGCGGGGGCGGTGAGCGGGGCGGGCGCCAGCGCCAAGAACCGCATGGCGGTCAAGGTGGCCTCCATCCTCGCCTCGACCACCGGCACCGGGATTCGCGCGAAGAATGTCACGGTCGCCGCGCGGGATATCTCCACCATCAAGGCAGAGGCCAAGGCGGCCTCGATCTCGGCCTCGTTTGGTTTGATCGGCGGTTCGGTTGCCGTTGGCATCGCCCTTGGCGATAACACCATCGCCAACCAGATCACCGCCGGCGTGGACCAGGCCACCATCGCCGCAAGCGGCACGATGACCGTGGAGGCCAAGGACGCCGCCACCCTTTCGGCCTCGTCGGCCGCCGCCGCCATTGCCGCAAGCTTCAGTCTCGGCGCCACCTTGAGCGGCGGCGGCGCCAACGCCACCGCCACGGTCACGACGGCAACCCTTACCTTTGTGGACAACAGCGTCCTTACCCTTGACGATGACCTGAGTATCGAGGCCAACAACAGCGCCACGGTCACCACCGAGGTCAAAGTCACTTCGGTGAGTCTTGGGCTGATCGCCGCGGCGGCCTCGGGGTCGGTGACCACGGCCACCCTGACCCCCACCGTCACGGCTTTCCTGGATCATTCGACCGTCACATCGCCGGGGGAGATCACCGTTCTTGCCAAAAACACGGCCAGCAGTTCGACGGACTCGGCGGGCTTGAGCGTCAGCACCGGCGTTTCGGTCGGCGCCTCCACCGCCACCACGACCGCCATGGGGACGATCACGGCCCGGGTCGGCAGCAACACGAGCGTGAGCGCCGACGTGTTGAACCTTCTGGCGGAGGGGAAGGATACCCTGGTCGCCAAAAGCACGGCGAGCAGCGGGGCGTATCTGGCGGCCGGAGCCGGGGCCGTTGCCCAATCGACCGACACAAGCACGGTGCGCGCCGTTCTGGGGGACAACGCGGCGGTCGATGTGACCACCTTCGTCATGCGCGCCGATCAGACGCAGGACATCGACGGCAAGGCCGACGCCAAGGCGCTGGGGCTGGCGGCGGGCACCGGGGCCTCGGTGCTCAATACCGTGGACAGCGCGGCGGATGTCGAGATCGGCGAGGGCGTGACCATCAAAGCGTCCGACGGCATCACCATCGGCAGCTTCAACACCCTCGCCAAGGATGACTTCACCAACGACGCGAACCTGTATTCCGGTTCCGCCGGGGCGGTCAATGTCTCGGTTCTGAAAAGTTCCAGCACCTTCGGCACGCAGGACGACCGGTTCCGGGCCGGGGTCACGATCGGCAACGGCGCCGTTCTCGACGTCGCGGGGAGCGAAACCAGCCCCGGCACACTCGACATTTCCTCCTATACCAGTATCAAGGCCACCGACAGCGTCAGGGTCGAGGGCGTCTCCGCCTATGGCGTTTCATTGGCGCAGTCGGAGATTGACGCCTATAGTCTGTCGAAGGTCGATATCGGCGCGGCGCGGTTGACCAACGAAAGCGGCGATATTTACATCACCACGCGCACGGACTCCAAGGCCAACACCAGCGCCAACCTGTTCACCGCAGCGGCGCTGACCGGCATTTCCGGGGGAGAGGCCGACGGCGTGGTCGATGCCCTCAACCAGATTGGTTTGCACGGAACGACAATCAAGGTCGGGACCGTCCATGTGCAGGCGGGTCTCGACAAGAACGCCGAAAGCAACATCCTTAGAGGGTATTCGCTGACCGACATCACAACCTCCTCGCTGTTTCCCAATCTGGCGATACCCGATCCCCATCTGTCCATTACCGAAAACAACCTGATCATCATCGATGGCGCTTCGGTCGTGCAGGCCCTGGGCAATGTTTTCCTCCGCGCGGTGGAAGGGATCGGCGGCAAGGAGCGGGGCACGACCTCCGGGATGATGATGTCGCTGTCGATGGTGCCGTATGGCAGTTCCATTGGCGATGAAACAGTGGTCAGCAGCACAAATCTGGCAACGATCGGCGCGGAGGCGAGGGTCGAGTCCGCCCTCAACAATCAGGCCCTGATCCATGTGCTGCCGATGTGGGTGGCCGGGGAGGGCGGCGTGCTTGAACGCAAGCTGGCCGACGGGAGGCTGGGAACGCTCCTTTCCGATGCGGAGAAATCTGCCCTCGGCATCACCTCCAGCATTCTCTATGTGTATGAGCGGCTTGATTTCTCCGCCATTCCCACCGAGAACGCCGCTCTCGTGGACGCGCTGACCGACAAGTTCTATGTGGTGAAACCGCTGGAACTCGATGCCCTGAGCTTGAGTTACGCCAATGTGCAAAACATGCTGTTGCAGCAGCAAAAGGCGATCAAGGGCTGGATCGCCAGCCATGCCAACAATCCGGAAGCGTTGGCGCGCTATCAGGTCCAGCTCGAGGTCGTCGAGGAGGCCCTGGCCGGTCTTGGTCTCACGAGCGCCGTTGCCACCAGTTCCGGTTCAGTCACGCTTGTCAATCAGGAATTCGACCTGATTTTGCTTGATCTGCCGAACGTCTATGCCGCGCCCGGCTTGATCTTCATCGACGCGGCGGGACACGCAAGCCTCCGCCCTGACGCCCCTGGTTGGCAGCCACTTGATTGCCCGCGACGGCGCCAGGATCGACATCTATAACAACAGCCCCTTCACCTTGAGGGTGAACGATGCGGTGATCCGCGACAGCACGGTCGTCAGACCGGTGAACGGCCAGTTGACCAGCTTTGCCGCCGGCAAGGTGTATCTCAACGATACCTCCTTGTCGGGAGGAGGCGCGGGCGCGGCCGCCGGCAGCACCATCAAGATCATTCAGGACTCGCTGCCGGCCTCGTTCTATGGGCTTGACGGCAGTGTGAGCGCCTTCAGCGGTCCGCAGGATCTGTATCTCGCCGGCAGCGTCGTCAACGAGAACGGCAGCCTGATCGTCAAGAACGTCGAGGGCAGCGTCAACGTCACCGGCGAGCTGCGGGCCGGAACGGTGGACATCTTCGCCGCCGGCGATTTCAACCTCAACGTCGAAGGCTGGCAGCATATCCAGGACCCGCGGCAGTACATCGATTATACCCTCATGCGCAGCAAAGTGTGGAACACCGATGGCACCAGCAAGAAACTGGAGTTAGCCAAGCTTGACGATGCTCCCGCCTTGAAGGCCGGAATCAATAAGAACTCCCGCATCATCGCCCAGGGCGATGTCAACATCACCGCCCGCTATCTCAATATCAACGGCACGGTTCAAAGCGGCATCAGCGAACTTGAACTCAATATCGATGAAACCTTTGCGCCCACCGGTTCCGTCACCTTCCTGGACCAGACCGCCGCCGGCCTGACGCAAAGCGTGAGCGACTTGAAAAAAGCGCCGACGATCGCGGTGAAGGGGGTTGATTTCGGCACCGTCGATGTGCCGGTCGATGGCTACTTCGACGCTGCTAAACAGGCGATCGTGATAGAAAAGCTTAACCCCAAGGCCGGACGGATCACCCTGGCCGGGCAGATGCTCAGCACCGGCAACGGTCATCTCAAGGTGGCCGACGGCAACCCGCACATCGAAATCACCAACAAGACCGCCTATGACCTGATCCTGGAAGGGATCGACGCCAGCAGCGAGCGGGCCGGGCGGATCACGATCATCGACACGAAAACGCTTCGCAAAGAGGAATATACCGTTCAGGGGGCTTCCACGACCGTCACCGAGGATGGCACGACGCTGACCATGATTCGGTATACGCAACAGGGCAGCGCCACCAATCATGCGCTCAGCGCCGCGGTTGCCTATCAGCCCATCAAGGGGCAATACTATGTCTGGACCGAGGGTCAGGAAAAGACACAGGTCGAGATCCGCAAGTACGAGAAAAACAGTTTCAACCTGATCGGCTTTGACTGGGATTTCCTGGTGGCCGACGACAGCTATGTCTCTAAAAAAGTCGAATACCGGGACCAGAAGCCGTTGCTGGAATCGGAAACGCTCCAGATGGCGGGGACATCGGGCATGCCCGCCTATGCGGTGGGGGATGTTTACACCATCTCCTACGAGCAGAAGCGCGATCTTAGCGTCAATGTCGTCAAAAATACGACACAGGTTCACGATATCACGACCCACAAGATGTACAAATATATCGGTGATACGGCCCAGCTTATTCTACCAGACGCCGACACCGCCGGTCTGACCGTCACCAAGACCTCCCTCACCGATACAAAAAAGTGGAGCTATGTCAAAACCTTGACGACCACGGAGGCGAAGGACTGGGAGGACAGCTGACCATCTATCAGTTTAGCGCAATGGGTTGTTGACGGCAGGAATCTGCGTGTGATTCAAGGGGTCTAGCTTTGATGGAAGGGGGACTCAAATCGT
>WOUV01000193.1 GCA_009773045.1 Rhodospirillaceae bacterium
AGGGTTAATAACAGGTTTCAGGAATGCTGTCGATAGCCTTTTTAAGAATTGTCAGAGTTTCCGATGACGGCACCGCCGCGAGAATGACAACCGCCAGGGCAAAAGGATAGGCATCGCTAAGCGTCACGTGAATCCGTGCCGCCATGCCGGCCGGGGTCAGGTCCATCAGGCGGCGGGCCGCCACACCAGTCACGTGCAGGACCGGTCGACCGGCCGTGCCGTTCATCGTGTCGAAATCCCGCCAGGTTACACCCTTGGCAAAGCCGGTGCCCAGCGCTTTCGCGCAGGCTTCCTTGGCGGCAAAGCGTTTGGCATAAAATGCTGGGCGCAACGCAACGGCCAGCGCTTCCGCCCGTTGCCGTTCGTTCTCCGTAAAGATGCGGGTGACAAAGCGTGCCCCGAAACGGGCCATACCCCGTTCGATCCGCCGAATGTCGGTGAGATCACTGCCAAGCCCCAAAATCATCACGCGCGCGCCTGATCCATCAGCGCCCGCATGCTCCGGATGGCGCCGTCCAGTCCGCCGAAAAGAGCCTCGCCCATCAGAAAATGACCGATGTTCAACTCGACGATGGGGGAAAGGGCGGCAACCGCTCCCACGGTGTCATAGCCCAATCCATGTCCGGCATGACACTCAAGCCCCAGGGCCGCGGCCCGATCGGCGGCATCGGCCAGACGGGCCAGTTCATGATCGCGGGCCGCTCCGATCGCCTCGCAATACGCGCCAGTATGCAACTCGACCACCGGCGCGCCCACCGCCACGGCGGCTTCAAGCTGGGCCGATTCGGGTTCGATGAACAGCGAGACCCGAATGCCCGCATCGCCCAAACGCCGGATCACGGGTTCAAGATTCTTCCGTTGGCCGGCCACATTCAGGCCCCCTTCGGTGGTTCGTTCCTCGCGCCGTTCCGGCACCACACAAACGGCATGGGGACGGTGACGGAGGGCGATGGCAGTCATTTCAGCGGTGGCCGCCATTTCGAGGTTCAGCGGCACGTCACTTGCGCCGATCAACCGGGTGATGTCCTCATCGGAGATATGACGGCGGTCCTCGCGCAGGTGGGCGGTGATGCCATCGGCGCCGGCCATGGCCGCCAGCCGCGCCGCCCGTACCGGGTCTGGATGACGCCCGCCGCGGGCGTTGCGCAGGGTGGCCACATGATCGATGTTCACTCCAAGACGCAAGGGTTGGATCATGGCCTGGTTCTCGCGAATCATGAACGTGAAGGCTTCAAAACGCCTTCCCGCCTTTGGTTTCAACTACTTATGCGCTCGTTCCACTGAACTGATGGCCGGACTTGCGCGCAGGGCGGCGATGATGTTGGTCAGGTGTTTGACGTCCTGTACCTCCACATCGATCAGTATATCAAAGAAATTGGTCGTGCGGTTGGTGATCTTGAGGTTGGTGATGTTGCCCTGGTTCTTGGCGATCACCGTTGACAGTGTGCCGAGGGTTCCCGGCTCGTTGGTCACCACCAGAGTGATTCGTCCCACATGGGCGATGTCGTCCAGATCCTCGCCCCACGACAGATCCAGCCAGCGGTCGGTCTGGGTACTGTATTGTTCCAGAGTGGAGCAATCGATGGTGTGAACGGCCACACCCTTGCCCGTTATGACGATCCCAACGATCCGATCCCCCGGCAAAGGATGACAGCAGCCGGCGTAATGAACCGCCATACCGGCAATCAATCCCCGAATGGGCACCCATTCTTTTGATTTCGGCTTGTGGCGGTGGGTCGCGATGGAGACGATCTTGCCGAGTCGTCCCATTTTCAGTCCCGGATAAACCGCCGTTACCACCTCGCGACCGGTCAGGAGTCCCTGTCCCACCATGCTGCACAGATCCTCGACGGTCGGGGCCTTGAACTTTTTGATGACACCATCAAGCCCTTTTTCGGTGTACTCATAGCCCTCCTGGCGGAAGGTCCGTTGCAGAATGGCCCGACCCAGCCCCAGGTACTGGGCGCGGGTCTGGGTGCGGATAAACCGCCGGATGCGGGCACGCGCCTTGCCGGTGACCACGAAACGTTCCCATTCCGGCGAGGGTGTCTGGGCCTTCGATGTGACGATTTCGACCTGATCGCCGTTTTGCAGCAAGGTCCGCAAGGGAATCATGCGGCCGTTGACCTTGGCGCCAACGCATGTGTCTCCGATCACCGTATGGACGGCATAGGCAAAATCAACCGGTGTCGCGCCGCTGGGCAGGCCGATGAGAGTGCCCTTGGGCGTGAAACAGAAAACCTGGTCCTGGAACATCTCAAGCTTGGTGTGTTCCAGAAATTCCTCCGGCTCCGTATGTTCCAAAATCTCCAGAAGTTCCCGCACCCAACGATACTGACGACCATCGACGTTCTTGGCGCCCTGTTTGTATTTCCAGTGCGCGGCAACGCCAAGCTCATCGATTTCGTGCATTTCCTGGGTACGGATCTGCATTTCGATGCGGTGGCGTTCGGGACCGATGATGCCGGTGTGCAGGGAACGGTAGCCATTGGGCTTCGGGGTCGAGATGTAATCCTTGAAACGGCCCGGCACCATGGGATACTTGCCGTGAACGGCTCCAAGCGCCCGGTAGCAGTCCTCGACCGAGGTCACGATCACCCGAAAGGCCATGATGTCCGAAAGCTGTTCGAACCCCACATCCTTCCGTCGCATCTTGCACCAGATGGAATAGGGAGTTTTCTCGCGACCGGAGCAGATGGCATTGATATCCGCCCGGATGAGGGTTTCCCGAAGCTGCTCGATGACCCGTCCGATCAGGCTGCCGCCCAGATCGCGCAGGAATTTCAGCCGCGTGACAAGGGAATCCCACGCATCCGGATGCAGTTCGGCAAACGCCAAATCCTCAAGATCGTTCTTGATTTCGTGCATGCCGATCCGCTCGGCAAGGGGAGCATAGATTTCCATCGTTTCACGGGCGATCCGCTGCCGTTTATCCGGGTTGCGCACGTAATGGAGGGTACGCATGTTGTGGACGCGGTCGGCCAGTTTAACCAGAAGAACGCGAATATCCTCTGACATGGCAAGAACCAGCTTGCGAAAATTTTCCGCCTGCTTGGTCTGGACCGATTGAAGCTGGATGCGGGTCAGTTTGGTGACGCCATCAACAAGACGGGCCACTTCGGAACCGAACAGATCCTCAATCTCTGCCAGAGTGGCCGTCGTGTCCTCGATGGTATCGTGCAAAAGGGCCGTGATGATGGACGATGTATCGAGTTTGAAGCGCGTAAGGATGCCGGCCACCTCGATCGGGTGGGAAAAATACGGATCCCCCGAGGCACGTTTTTGCGCCCCGTGCATTTTCATGGCATAGACATAGGCGCGGTTGATGGCATCTTCGTCGGCGTTGGGATCGTAGGATTTGATTTTTTCAACGAGTTCGAATTGCCGAAGCATTCCCCAAACACCCTGTCCGAAGCCTTGGCGCCCCTTTCAAAAACCCTCCCCCATCAAGGGGGGGGGCAGAGAGAGGTTTTCAGAAGTCCCTTTGGCATCTTTCGCGCCATTGTCCGGTTACAGGCTGGCACACCCCGGTTTTCATTCCCTGTCATCCCCCGTTCCCAACCGCAACGCTTCGGCGGCGATGGCGTCCGCCTCCGCCTCCAGGGCGGCGGCGTTTTCCTGCACGTTCAGACCGTCTTCGGCCATTTCCTCGTCAAGGGCAAGGACCGCCACGTCATCACCCGCGTTGTCCTCGTCCTCCTCAT
>WOUV01000194.1 GCA_009773045.1 Rhodospirillaceae bacterium
CGGCAGCGTTCGTTGGCAAGGGCAAAACCTTTCAGATCTGGAAACCGGAGGTGTTCAAAAAAATGCATGACGAAATGCGCGACCGGGTCTTGAAGAACAGGCCGACCCTGGTCTTGCCGAAAAGGAGCGGGTCATGACGCCGCAATCACCGGCAGGCTCCCATGTGCCGGTCCTTGTGTCCGAAGTGGTGGCATTGCTTGCGCCGCGTGCAGGTGGGCTTTATGTGGACGGCACGTTCGGTGCCGGCGGCACCAGCACGGCCCTGCTGACGGCGGCCCCATGCCAAGTGGTGGGTCTTGATCGGGACCCGGTGGCCATCGGCGCGGGGGACGCTGTGATCGAACGGTTTCCCGGGCGTCTGACCTTGATCGAGGGGTGTTTCGGTACCCTGGAGATGCTGCTAGCGGCCCGCGGGGTGACGGCGGTGGATGGGGTTGCCCTGGATCTCGGCGTTTCCAGCATGCAACTCGATGAGGCGGCCCGCGGCTTTTCCTTTCAGGCCGATGGGCCGCTGGACATGCGCATGGGGCGCGCCGGTTTGAGCGCCGCGGAAATCGTCAACACCTGTCCGCAAGCCGATCTTGCCGACATTCTCCGCACCCTGGGCGAAGAACGTCTGGCGGGGCGAGTCGCCCGTGCCATCGTCGCTGCCCGGCCCGTGACCCGCACCGAGGGGTTGGCGGCGGTGGTGCGTCGGGTGGTTCCGCGGAGCCGCGATGGAATCGATCCGGCCACTCGTACTTTTCAGGCCTTGCGTTTGTTCGTCAATGACGAAATGGGGGAGCTTGACCGCGTTCTTGTGGCAAGCGAGCGGGTGCTGGCACCGGGGGGGCGCCTGGTGGTGATCGCCTTCCATTCGCTTGAAGATCGCGTCGTCAAACATTTTTTGCGTGGTCATGGGGGAGAACCACCGCAGGTTTCCCGCCATCGGCCAGAGATTCCCGGCGCACGCACGCCTACGTTCGGTGTTTTGACCCGTCGGGCCGTGCGGCCCGGGCGGGCAGAGCTGGCCGCCAACCCGCGGGCATGGTCGGCCCGGCTGCGGGCGGCGGAGCGGACGTTCGCTCCCGCCTGGTGTGAGGATGGGAACCGGAACTCGAACGGGCGGGGCGTGGCATGATTCGCATGATGATTGTTCTATGGATCGTTCTGGCTGCCAGTGTCGGGGTCGGGCTTTTCCTTCTCAAGCACGAGGTGCAGGCGCTGGAGGAGCAACTGGCGCAAACGAACCGCGCCATTCGGGTGACCCAGAAAGGCATCCATGTGCTGAAAGCGGAGTGGAGTTTTTTGAATGATCCGGCTCGTCTGCACAGGCTGGCCGCCCGGCATCTTGGCATGACGCCGCTCAGGCCAGAACAACTGACCGTCGCGGCCGCCTTGCCGGCGATGCTGGACGGGCTGGCGCGTCGGCTGCCTTCCGCCACTGCCGGACGAGTTCCTCTCCCCACTCCTGCCACGACGCGAAACGAGCGGGAGGTCGCCAGAGGAAACGCCGGTGGCCGCTCCTCCGGTACGCTGGTCCTCGCGATGCGGCGTGCCGTTTCTGCCGTTTCTGCCGTCAAGGCACCGTCGGTCGAGGCCGCTTCCAACCTGCCCGTTCGTGTCATCATGACAACGAAACGGTGAAAGAGGCGCCCATGTCGATTGTTCTTTTTCGCCGCTGTGAACGTTTTCTCTATCCGGGAGCGGACGTCCTTGCCACCAGACTGCCGTGGGGGCGCCACAATGACACCCGCCAGCGGGCGCTGGATATGGGGCGGACGCGGCTTCTCGTCGTGGGTGGGGTGTTTTTGCTGGTGTTCGTCGTGATCGTTGGCCGGCTGGTCGAAATCACGGCCTTCGCCTCGGAGGAGAGCGGGCGCGAGGCCCGTCGGGCGCCGAAGACGATGGTTCCCATGGGGCGGGCCGACATCACGGACCGTAACGGAATCGTGCTCGCCACCAGTCTTCCAACGGTAAATCTGTATGCCGATCCGCGCGTCGTGCTCGATCCGGAAGAAGCGGCGCGCAAGACAGTGACCGCCTTGCCCGATCTGAACTTCGGCGATGTGCTGGAAAAGCTGTCCTCTGACAAAAGTTTCGTCTATCTCAAGCGTTACCTCACGCCCAATCAGCAGTACGAGATCAATCGCCGCGGTATCGTGGGTTTGTCGTTCGAGCAGGGTGAGCGGCGGGTTTATCCCCATGGGCCTTTGATGGCCCACGTCATCGGTGCCGTTGATACCGATAACCATGGCATCGCCGGCCTTGAAAAAACCTTTAACGATCGTCTCACGGTCCATCCGGATCGCTCGCTGTCCCTGTCGCTCGATGTGCGATTGCAGCACATCGTGCGGGATGAACTGTTGCGATCGGTGGGGGAATTCCGCGCCATGGGCGGAACAGGAGTGATCGCCGATGTGCATACCGGCGAACTCCTTGCGATGGTCTCGCTGCCGGATTTCGATCCGAACGGTTCCCAGAACGCCTCTGACGCCCAGTTCAACCGCGCCACCCTTGGCCTGTACGAAATGGGGTCGACCTTCAAGCTGTTCACGGCGACCGCGGCGCTTGATGGCGGTTCGGCCCGCCTGGAGAGCCGGTATGATGCAACCAATATGGTCAAATTCTCTCATTTCACCATTCGTGATTATCATCCGCAGAATCGTTGGCTCAGCGTTTCCGAGATCATGATTCATTCCTCCAACATCGGCGCCGCACGAATGGCCCTGGAGGCGGGAACCAAGACCATGCGGGAGTATCTCGACAGGCTTGGTTTGTTGCGGCCGCTACCCCTTGAAATCCCGGAAACGGGGACCCCGATTGTTCCCAATCCCTGGCGGGAAATCAATACGGTGACCGTCTCCTATGGTCACGGTCTGGCCGTGACGCCCGTGCATATGGCGACGGCCATCAGTACCCTGGTCAACGGGGGTATCCATCGCCCGGCCACCTTGATTCGACGCGCGCCGGAAATGGCGGAAAGCGGCGAACGGGTGCTGAAGCCGGAAACCTCGCGGCACCTGCGCCGGCTCATGCGTCAGGTGGTCGAGGAAGGGACCGGCACCAAGGCCGATGTGCCCGGTTATTTCGTCGGTGGCAAAACCGGTACGGCCGAAAAAAGCCGGGGCGGCGGGTATGCCCGCAAGGCGCTGTTGTCCTCCTTTGTGGCGGCCTTCCCCATGGATGATCCACGCTACGCTGTGATCGTCATCATAGATGAGCCGGAGGGGAATAAGAGTACCTTCGGTTATGCCACCGGTGGGTGGACCGCGGCCCCGGCGGTGGGGCGCGTTGTGGCACGGATGGCGCCGGTTCTCGGGATCGCTCCGGTGCATACCGATTGGACGGAACAGCCGGTGCACTCTGCCATAGTGCGGATGGTCGCTTCGGGGGCAAAGGAATAAGGTGATGCGAATCCTGAGACGGGAGTGCAATCAAGAAGCACGCGCGGAAGGGCATGTTTCTCCCGTCTTTCTCCTATTTGGGTGTTTTTTGTTTTGATGAGACTAGGCATGGGGAGCATGGTCCCGTGGGGTACACGTTCCCATGCGCTCCAGGTTTTTTGAAGGACGAAAACGTGGTGGCACCGATTGACATCCTCGATATCAAGGGAGTGACGGCCGATTCACGGCAGGTGCGGCCGGGGTATCTGTTCGCAGCCCTGCCGGGCCACGCACGGGATGGTCGCGCCTACATCGGCGATGCTGTGGCGC
>WOUV01000195.1 GCA_009773045.1 Rhodospirillaceae bacterium
CCGCCGGCGAGTTGATCCATGACACGGACCAGCAGGTCTTCTCTCGAGGAGACGACGTGACACAAGGCGGCGTCATCCTGCATGGCGGTGATTGAATCGCGCGGTCCAGCACACTGATTCACATCTTGGCTTGGGCATGCACTCTTGAACGTGCAGAGCCTTTGGACGGAGATTTCGGCGATGGCGGATGAGTTCTAGGCTCACTCACATCTCGGCGAGCCACCACCTGATGCGCGGTACAGTCGTTGACAATCCGTCGGATGCCACAACTCATCACCGCGTCATCAGCGCGGACACGCCCCAGCCCAGGTATTCACGCGTGTAATCGGCGTAGCGCTCGGGTTCCGAGGTCAGTTCGGCTCGAACATCTTTCGCGAGCTCGTCGCCGGGATTGGCTTCAAGCCATCGGCGCATGGTGAGCCATTTGGCCGCCTCGTATCTGTCCCAGCCGTCTTGGTCAGCCAGAACCATTTCAACGACGTCGTAGCCAAGGCGGCCGAAAGACGCGAGAAGTTCTGGAAGCATGAGAAAGTCGGAGATTGAATTGGCAAGACCCCCCTTGGCAATATCTTCCGTCGGCGGTAACTGCCGCCAGTAGGGCTCGCCGATGAGGATGATCCCTCCGGTGCGCAGGCTCTGCGCCAGAAGCTCGATAGTGCCGGCGACTCCGCCGGCGATCCAAGTGGCACCGACACAGGCTGCCACGCTGGCCTTCTCGTCAGAGACATAGCCGGCAGCATCGCCATGGATGAACTCGACTTGATCGGCGACGCCGAGTTCTACAGCACGGAGTTTCGCTTGCTCGGTGAACAACTGGCTCATGTCGATCCCGGTGCCGATGACACCGTGATCGCGTGCCCAGGTGCACAGCATCTCCCCCGAACCGCTGCCGAGGTCGAGCACTCGGGACCCCGATTCCAGACGCAGCGCCGCGCCGAGAGTGGCGAGCTTTTCGGGTGTGATCGGGTTGTGGATGTGGTGAGCACTTTCAGTGATGTTGAAGATCCGTGGAATGTCCATTTCGAGAAATCTCCTTATGGGTGTGAATAGATTCGGTCACAGCCTAACCAGAAGATATACGCTTTCCTGGCTTCCTCGGGATCGTACCTGCCCTGGTCCGCCAGCACTCGGGTGAACGACATAGCCATCTCGGAATCGTCCGTCGGTTGGCCTGCGACAGCGACGAACCGCCGCGCGCCCCAGTCCCGCCGATCCGGTCGAGCAATGGAGAGGTCCATCAAGGAGATCAGACATGATTCATCACCGCCCCGCTATGCTGCGCGCACCGACGCTGCTCGCCAGGCGAGGAACGAAACCTGATGCCTGATTGGAAAACGCCCTGACGCGGATTGGAAAACACTTTCTCCAGATATCCGCTAGCCCCTTGAACGATCTGGCTCCGGCGGTTGGACTCGAACCAACGACCCGCGGATTAACAGTCCGCTGCTCTACCAACTGAGCTACGCCGGAATATTCCATAAACATTGACATTCCGTGGAGGCCGGGGCCGGAATTGAACCGACGTCCAAGGATTTGCAGTCCTCTGCATCACCACTCTGCCACCCGGCCCTCTATGATCTTTCGCGCAGCTCCCCCGTTCCACGCCAATCGCATTGACGATTCAATGCGTTTCTTGTAAAGAGTCCGGCAGAATCCGTCAAGTGTTTTGTCAAGGAAACCTCCCGAATGGAAGCGTTCGACGACATCCGCCGTTCGGTCAAAAGTCTTTGCGCCGGTTTTCCGGGGGAATACTGGCGTACCCTTGATGCCGAGCGGGCCTATCCCATTGCCTTCGTGGAGGCCCTGACGCAGGCGGGGTTCCTTGCCGCTCTGATTCCGGAAGAATACGGCGGCAGCGGCCTGCCTTTGGCCGCGGCCTGCGTGATTCTGGAGACGATTCAGGCCGAGGGATGTAACGGCGCCGCCTGCCATGCCCAGATGTACACCATGGGCACGATCCTGCGCCACGGCTCCGCCGAACAAAAGGCCCATCTTCTGCCCCAGCTCGCCAAGGGCACCGTGCGCCTACAAGCCTTTGGCGTCACCGAGCCGTCGAGCGGCACCGATACCACCGCCATTCGCACCTTCGCCCGCCGTATCGGCGATCATTATGTCATCAATGGGCAAAAGGTGTTCACCTCGCGGGCCGAACACTCCGACATGATGCTTCTGCTCGCCCGCACCACGCCGCGCGATCAACTCCGCCGCAAAAGCGATGGCCTGTCGGTCTTTCTGGTGGATCTGCGCGAGGCGGTGGGAATCTCGTTGCGGCCCATCCGCACCATGATGAATCATGCCACCTGCGAGGTGTTCATCGACACCCTGCATGTGCCGGCGACCAACCTGATCGGCGAGGAGGGCAAGGGATTCCGCTATATCCTCGATTCGATGAATGCCGAACGCATCCTGATCGCCGCCGAGTGCATTGGCGATGCCCGCTGGTTCATCCGCAAGGCCGCCGATTACGCCCGCGAGCGGGTGGTGTTCGGCCACCCCATAGGACGCAATCAGGGCGTGCAATTCCCGATTGCCCGCGCCTATGCCGCAACCGAAGCCGCCGCCCTGATGGTCAAAAAGGCCGCCGCCCTGTTCGATGCCCACGCCCCTTGTGGCGCAGAGGCCAACATGGCCAAGCTGCTGGCGGCGGAGGCCTCATGGCAGACGGCGGACATGTGCGTGCAAACCCACGGCGGTTATGGCTTTGCCGAACAGTTCGATGTGGAGCGGAAATTCCGCGAGACCCGCCTCTATCAGGTCGCGCCCGTTTCCACCAACATGATCCTTGCCTATCTTGGCGAACACGTTCTGCACCTGCCGAAGTCGTATTGATCCCCCATCTGCGGCGCCGGCGCTTCATTGCCTTCTTCGCCCGCTCTCGCATTGACGTGACGGCTCCCGGAAAGGCCGCCAACCATCACGACTGGGTTGAAACACCCCCCCTGACGCCTGTGGGGCAAGGCCCTCCCCCATGGCCTGGGGGGGGCATTGATCCTTCCCTAGTCTTCATTTGGGATGACTTCCTCGACGTCGGGCGCCTTGCTTTTCTTTTCCCTGTCTTCCCGCTGGGCCAATTCCGGCCCCCACTGCTCCACAAGGCGGCGCTGCTGCATTTTCAGCGTGGCCACGCGGTGACTGGCCGTGACCGTCAGAAAGACGGCGACCACCAGGGGAATGGCCATAAACAACAATCCCCCCAACAGGGCGGCCCCGTACATGATCATCAACGTGGTCACGCTGAGAATCCGGTCGACCCCGGCCATGTGATGTCCGCTGAACCATAATTCCAAAAGAAAAGGCGCCGCACCGGTGAAATTCAAGCCGCCCACGGCGATCCAGGCATACCGGCCGGCCCTGCGTTCGGCAACCAAGGTCGCAAATGTTGGCAGCAGGGCAAAAAACAGAAAAACGACCGTCGAGTGTAAATAATACAGAACGACCGGCCCCACCAAGGTGAACAGAATGGTGCGTGCGCCATTTCCGCCTTTGCCTTGGGCTTTGCTTTTCGTAGCCACAGGGAGCCTTTCTGTTGCGTTACCAGAACTTCACGGTCAGCAGAATAAGAAACGTCACGATCTGACCATCTATCAGTTTAGCGCAATGGGTTGTTGACGGCACGAATCTGCGTGTGATTCAAGGGGTCTAGCTTTGATGGAAGGGGGACTCAAATCGTGG
>WOUV01000196.1 GCA_009773045.1 Rhodospirillaceae bacterium
ATGCTCTTGGCTTTCCTGGACATGGCTCACCTCCTGCCCAAAACCATACACCAGAGAAGCGCAGATTAATAGCAAATATTTATGCAATTAGACAGTAGTAACACATCGACCTCGCAGGCAAGGGTGGATGTCGGCTGGTCGATATCCTGTGCGGTCCACAATACCTGGATCGTGCCGCTGAAGGATACCGACGCGCTGCGGGTGACATCAATAATGACATTCGAAACCATGGCGGCATCGGCACTGACCCCGCGCACCTTGGCAGCGATTTCCTGGGTGGCCTCGTTCTGTTCCCTGACGGCGGCGGTGATCACCTCTCCGGCGGCATTCAACCGTTTGATGGTTCCGACAATACCGCGAATGGCGGTGACCGCATTCTCGGTGGCGCCCTGGATGCTGGCGATTTGGGCGGCGATGTCGGATGTGGCTTGGCCGGTCTGAAGGCTCAAGGTCTTCACCTCACGGGCGACAACGGCAAACCCCGTGCCGGCATCCCCGGCACGGGCCGCCTCGATGGTGGCATTGAGCGCCAGAAGATTAGTTTGATGCGCGATGGTATCGATGAGCTTGATCACCTGGCCGATTCGCTCGGCGCTGCCGGCAAGGCTGGTCACAAGGTCATCCACCCGCCCCGCTTCGGCGACGGCATCGGCCGCAATCGAGGAGGATTCCGTGACCTGATGGCCAATCGCCGTGATGGCATGGGCCAGATGGTCGGTGGCTTCGGCAAGGCTCGCCGCATTGATCGATGTCCGTTCCGAGGCTTCGGCCACATCGAACGTGCGGCTGCTGCCCATCCGCTCGCCCATTTTTTCGACGGTGGCAAGGATGGCCCCGCTCTGGCCGTTGATGGTGGATACGGCGGTCTGAACCCGCGCCTTTGTCGCGGCGGCGATGTCAAGGAGCCGCATTCTTTCGTCTGCCTTGTCCTTTTCCGCCCTGTGCTGTTGCGCACGCAGCACCTTGGCTTCGTTGAGTTTATCGCGGAAAATGCGTAACGCCTGCACCAGGGCGCCGATCTCATCGTGCCGATTGTCTGCCGGTACGATGACGGCATAGTCCCCCGCGGCCAGCCGGTGCATGGCGCCGGTGACCTCCTGGATCGGCCGCGCCATTGAACGGGCGATGAAGAACGCCGCCATCAGCGCGAAAAACGTGGTGAGTGCGCACGCCACGGCGACCTCGCCAAGACTGGCATGAATCGGAGCCATGATCTCGGTCAGGGGACGCAGCTTGTAGAGAGTGAATTCCTCGCCGCTCCAGGGCAGCAGGGGAAAACGGCGATGAACGAACAGGACGGTGTCGTCATGGTAGGCAACGGCGGGTTCCAGACCGGTAAGGTCGGGGAGCCGTGGCACGACGGCTTCCGCTTTACGTCCTCCGGCAATCAAGGCCTGTTTTTGTCCATCGAGCAGGAAAAGCTCCGGATCACGGACCAGGGCCTGAAAACGGCCAAGATCCACCCGCGCACTCAGCACGCCCACCGTTTTACCGATTTTCACCGGATGATGGAGCCAAAGGGTTGGTCCAGCCGTCCCGCTGATCCAGGTGGCTGAAGGGGCCTCGCCCGTTTTGATATCCCGGAGCGCTGCGGGCGGTTCGGCCGCCACGGCCACGGCTTTGCCTTCCTGGACGGCCACGCGCGTCCACACACGATTTTCGGCGGGAACCCCCAACAGAATATCGGGAAAGGTGCGTCGGTTATCAACGAACGCCTTGAAAACCGTGGTCAGGGCCTGTTGCCAATAGCGAATCTCATCGACGTCCTTTTCGGCGATGCCGGAGAGCAAACGGCGCACTTCGGTGGCGCCGGCGATGAACTGGATATCACGAGTGGCCTGCTCGAAAAAACCAGTCATGATTTGTTCGGATTCTGCGGCTTGTCCGGTCATCTGGTTCCGGAAGGTTTCAAGCTGGTTCCCGTAGTTCGAGACGCCCTGATAGGCCCCAAGAATGGCCGTCGGCAGAAAAGCCACGAGAGCGATGAAGAGGTTCAGTTTAAGCCTGAGATTCATCGAAGGTCTCCTGTGCCGACAGTTTTATTGTTCTTTTTCGAAGTCCTTCCGATCCCTGGAAACCATGACACGTAGGGACGATTTTTTCTCCCCCACGTTTCGTTCAAGCAGAATGCGGAGAAGAAACCGCCTCCCCCACGACCCCTTGATACGGCGTCATGTTCCTTCGGAAGTTTTCAAAGGCGCCGTTCATCGTTCTGTCACTCATTCCAGAGGCAGCACCACGCTGATGCCGCCGCGCACGTCGCCTTCCTTATACCCTTCCTTGGGATGGCCGTATGGGTCATTTTCACTCAAAGGGTCGCCATGACAGACAAGACAGCCATTCTTGATATAGATCGGCTTGACATAGCGGTATTCCGTGCCGGCAATCACGCCAGTGCCCGTGTTGAGCGGCCATGTCGGATCGGTGAACTTCTCCAACGCCGTCGTTTCCCAGTCCGTCGGGGTATTATAGGTATTGCGTACCGTATATTCCCCTTTGCCAAGCGTCGTCTATTTCATCACAATGCCGGTTCGTGTCCTGAATTCCTCAAGGGTGAGCCGGCCAAATACGGCGGGGATGAACTTCTTGAGAGTCACCGACCCATCGGCCTCGGTGTTGATCGGCTGTTGCAGTTTGGCGATGGTGTCACGGGAAGCCTGGAGAAGGGCGGTCAGCGCACCCGCGATCTTTTCGGGGTCGGTCTCGCCATTGAGAACACCAAGACTGAACTCGCTGCCCATGACCGTCTTGAACGTCTGGTAGGCACCGTTGTAGACGGCATCGGGCAGGAGCTTGTCCGACTTGGCATTGCCATCTGGCAGGGCATTGATCAGCTTCTGATTGTCGGCCAGAACTTTCAGCATCAATGCTTTGAGTTCATCAAAATAATGGCGACCGTCCTTGACCGTTCCTGCCCAGACATCCCCTCCGGCAAATAAAACGGCGGCAAAAATGACGGCAGCAAGCTGTTTGGTCGTTGAAAACACCATGGGCATCCTCTCTGTCGTCCGATTCGTTCGTCCTCTACCGGATCAAACCTTATCTTCTGCCGGCCCGCCGGTGCGATACTGGGAGATATGGGACACTGATAGGTACAGTAATGCCCTTTCCTTTCCCGACATCCTGAACATTATAATTGCTCGGATAGCCACAGGGAAGAAGAATAATGTCTGACGAGAAACAACCCAGACACCAACGACATAAAAGTTCTAAAGCCTCCGCGCGTCTCCCCTCATGACATCTCTTGCAGAACCCTCCTGTGCCGGGCGACTGTAGCATCGCTCCTTCCTGGCAAACCACAAGGCCCGTCAGAACCCGCTTTCGCGCACACGGCGCCCGCCGAAAAGCGCGGCGTGGTCGAGACTCCGGGCCGCTGCAGTGTCAATGGCCGTGACCGACGTTTCCGGCAAGTCAGGATCGTCGGACACACGGTGCTCAATCTCTTGTGGAATGCTCGATCTGTGCTGGTTCGCCACCCTGCACGTCAACACTCATGATGCCATTCTGCGATCCATGTGACGTTAGCCCTCTCCAAGGGTGAGCGGGTGTGAACCAAAGCTGTGCATTAGGCGGCACGGCGTCGTGAAGGGTTTGGCTGGTTACGATTTGCGGGTGTCGGCGGGTTGGCGGCGACAGTTGC
>WOUV01000197.1 GCA_009773045.1 Rhodospirillaceae bacterium
TCATCGCTACGCCGGGGGAGCGCCTCTCCCCGGCACAGAACCGGCCACAGGCCGAAAACCAGCAGCAGCACCGCCTTCACGATTCGTCGGTTTTTCATGACGGAAAACAACGGCACGGCCTTACTCCTGAAAGAAGGCGTGGGAGAAAGGCGCGCTTTCTCCCACGGTCGTGCCGTCAGCGGCAGGGGGGAGGACGTTGGGAGGCTTCGGGGGGGCAACCTCCCGGCACACTGTGGTTGCACGTGACCGCGTCACAATAGGGGCGCCCGTCGGCCACATGGCGGTGCCGTTCGGGGGTGTCCTGATATTGATCCTTGTAAAAAGTCAGTGTGACATCTTCCCGTGTCTGGCAAAAGGCAATGTCACGCCAGCCATTGGTTCGGGTTGGCAGCAGGTGCGTGCCTCGTTCCGACATCATGTTACCGTCGATATACACCCACTTCTTGCCCTGTTTCTGGACAATGGATGTGTCGCAACCGGCGGTGCAGCACCAAGCGCCATCGTAAATCATGACGATACGTTCTGGCACGCCGTCATCGTTAAGATCGACTTCCGCAAATTGATAATTCCATCGGCGCAATGTCGAGCGTTTCTCCTCAGGAAGCTGTTCAGAGACAACGTTCATAGCGAATGTTTTTTCTTCTTTTGATCGTGCAAGATGGAAGGGCACTTCACAATTTTCATCGCCCCAGCCTGGTCCCGACGGAAAAAGCAGGAAGAGTGCAAAGGCAAAGAGAATACGGTTCATGGGGTCTCATCCTCCCTTGGCATCACCAAGTACGAGAATATGGTGCATTTTCAAAGTCGCGCAACCTTTTTTGAATTTGTGCATCTCTCTTACGCACATCTAGATCCTGAGAGATTTCTCCCTTAGCGCGACGCTCTAGGTATTTTTTCACGGCTCCTGGCCCATGCCGATGGGCTGCGGCGGCGAGGCCGGCTTCTGTCAGATGCACCGCTTTGCCATCGGTGCCATTAAGGGTTGTGCCAACCTGGGCGGCCACGCCGTTGATCTTCATCTGCACTTCGTTGCGCCGCATGTAATCCCGCATGGCCGCTTCCTGGGCCTCGGGATTTTTCTTGAATCCCTCGTCGGAGGTCACGCCGTGTTCCTTGGCCTTGTCGGTCCAGGCGCCCTTGGCATCCTTCCAGCCGGCATCCCGCAAGGCCAGGGGGGTGAGTTGATAGCGGCCCAGGGCGCCGCTGCCGTCGTGGTGTTCCTCGTAGCCATTATTTTTCTTATTGGCGCTGCCTTCCGCCTCAGCGATTTCTTGCCGGAAGGGTTCGTTGCTCTTGCCTTCCCAGGCGCGCGGGGCGGGTGTCGGCGGAAAAGGCCTTCCGCCACCCCCAAAGGGCTTGTGCCCGGCGGCATGCTGGGGATTTTCTCCGCTCCGCACGGGGGCGGAACGCTCGTGGGCCGAGACGTGTTCCACTTTCACAAAACGCACCCGGGTATAGGCGCGGACATGGATCAGGGCACGGTTGAGCGCATGCTCGGTTGGCCCTCCCGGATTAATGACACCATCAACCTTCAGGCCATGATCGCGCTGAAACCTCCGGATGCCATCAAACATCGCCGAATCAACCCAGGCCCCGTCGGAAGGCTGTTCGTAATACCCGAGCTGGTTCAGTGCCCTCTTGGTGTTGATGATATCGTCCGACGTTGCGCTGACGTTGGTGGCGATCGGTCGTCCCAGTTGGAACAGGATTTGTTCATCCATGGGCTGCCGTTCATCCATGGGGCCTTGCGGCCATCTGGGCGGCTCTTTCCGTATGGTCCCTAATAACGGGCCGCGGCCTGCCAGCAGCAGGGCGATCAGGGCATTGACGAGTCTTTCCGTCGCCCCGCGCCCGGTTTCATGAAGCCATCAACGGCCAGACCATGGTCCTTTTGCAAGCGCTCGATGCCGGTGAACAGGGCGGTATCGGGGTAGGGATGCAGTCCTTCACTGGGGGCATGATAATAGCCAAGATTCTGCAAGGCGTTCTTCAAGGACAAGACGTCGTCCAGATCCACGGTGCTGGTGCGGCTGACGGACTGTTTAAGGGTGATAGGTTCGGGCATGGGAGTCTCCATTGGGAATTAGGGCCACGGCGGCCCTCTATGGAGAATTTATACCGCGTCTATAGGATAATAGTCAAGAATATATGAAAAAAGCCGTTGCGCTTCAAAGCTTTGATCTCTTTCCGCTCTGTCCTCATCAATTCCAAATGAACTTCAAGAACCCCTAGGCAGAGAGATGACGTGTTGGAGGTCGGTCAGGCTGAATGATCGGAACGGAGACCCCTGCCGTCAGAACGGCCCCCCTTTTTTCCCAGAGGCGCTCCCTTTCCCCCGTCAGGGGCGGGCGCACCCCGCGCCTTTTCTGTCGCTTGGCGGAGCCTTGCGGGAGTGTGACGCGAAGCGCGGATTGAACCGGACCACGACACTGGGCGTTGATCGGAAATCATCGAGAAGGGCGTGCCTGCACCCCTTCTCCCCGTGCCGCCCCTTGGGCTGTCCGTGGTCTCTGCGTCACGCGGGTTCGGGAAGTGCTCAGGAAGCAAGAGAATGCGGGGGAAAGTCATTCCCCCCGCATTCCATGCACTCAAGACCGGGTCATTTTCTTTCCTGACTCGGCTGGGCAGGGGCTTGTTGCGCTCCCCCTCCCCATGGGCCATGGGAGGAGTACGGGCCGCCGCCTCCGTATGGAGACCCACCCGAATACGGGCCACCATAGCCATAAGAGGGATAGCCGCCCCCCCATGGACCACCATAGCCATAAGAGGGATAGCCGCCCCCCCATGGACCACCATAGCCATAAGAGGGATAGCCGCCCCATGGACCATAGCCGCCAGAGTATGGAGACTCATAACCCTGGCCGTAGGCGTTTGAACGGCCGGAGAAGTTCATGTTGAAATCACCCCCGCCATCACCCGTTCCATCGAACGGCCCCCCTCCCCACCACGCATCGGCAGAGGACAAGGTCAGCGCACTCACTCCCACAACGACCGTTGCGGCAAAAAAGGCATTTAGCTTTTTCATACGACACCCCCCATGTTCTGGATATCGACGAGCACAGTGATGCATGTTTCCCCTTTCAAGAGCTTTACCCGTAACGGGTCTTGTCTCATGCTCCTTCATGGGTTTCAGCCAAACCATCACGCTCGGCACGGAATCATCATAACAAAACTCTATCCTCAAAGCGAGAGAGGAATTAAAGGAAACGGATAGACGGAAAGATGTAGATGGAGAGCGAACAGTGCCTTGCCGCGCTCATGGCCCAAGCCCGGGCGTGCCGGGTGTGCGCGGAACACCTGCCGCTGGGGCCGCGTCCGGTCCTGCGGGGCCGGGCGTCGGCCCGGCTGCTGATTGTGGGCCAGGCACCCGGAACACGAGTGCACGAAACCGGGCTGCCCTGGAACGATGCCTCCGGAACCCGGTTGCGGGCGTGGCTTGACCTCGATCGCGACGTTTTTTATGACGAAAGGCGCGTGGCCATCATTCCCATGGGGCTGTGCTATCCCGGCCGCGACTCCAAGGGAGGCGATCGTCCACCGCGTCCCGAATGCGCGCCGTTGTGGCATCCGCCGTTGCGGGCGGCCTTGCCGGTCCTGGCCCTGACGCTGGGGCGCCATGCGCAAATCCGCTATCTTGGCCCCCATGCCCAGGCGACGATGACGGCCGCTGTGGCGGCCTGGCGGAGCTGTTTGCCCGCCTGGTTTCCACTGCCGCACCCAAGCTGGCGCAACACAGCCTGGTTGAAGCGCAATCCATGGTTCGCCGCGACGCTGCTGCCGGCCTTGCGGCACAGGGTGCGCGAGGTTCTGGAACTCTGACATTGCGCCGCGATGGTCCTGGATGCCCGCATCTTTTTCGTCACGAAAGGGTGCGGTCCATTATAATGTCTACCAAGCCCCTGACCATCTATCAGTTTAGCGCAATGGGTTGTTGACGGCACGAATCTGCGTGTGATTCAAGGGGTCTGGCTTTGATGGAAGGGGGACTCAAATCG
>WOUV01000198.1 GCA_009773045.1 Rhodospirillaceae bacterium
AGACAAAGGAAAATAGCTCAACGGACGAAAGTCCGCGTTCAACACCAGAGCCTGACAGCTGTCAATCGCTGGTGACACCGTGCCGCGCTCTTGCCTTTGCCCTGCCCGATCCAGGCAATCGTTTGTCCTGCCCGATCCGGGCAATCGGGTGTGCCCTGTGTTTGTTCTTTCCCTCAAGCGTCGGGCCTCTGCGGCCCTTGGACGGCCCGTGACCGATCCCCACGTCCAGAATAACCGTATGGATGACTTTCCCCCATACGGCTCCTGCCTTGGGTGTCTGACGACAAAGCGCACGTTGGGCTAGGGATTCTGGGTTTCGAGAGCCGGCGAAATTCTTGATCCCCGTCCGGGTCGATCGGTCCTTCTGGCTGCAACGGCTGCAACGCCGGTGCCTCCGGCGCCAGAGACCGGTGAGACGTGGTGGCGGAATGGGAAGCGCGCACAACCCATGGTCGGCGTCGCGTGAGAGTCGAAGAAGCCGTTGATGCCACGGTACACCCCCCCCCTCTGCCCACTTCATCGGGGGAAAGTCATTTTAAATTTCTGCGCTGGCGTCCCCTAGGGGATTCGAACCCCTGTTACCGCCGTGAGAGGGCGATGTCCTGGGCCTCTAGACGAAGGGGACTGACAGGATTTGAGCCTTATAGCCAAACCACCCCGTTCCGGCAAGCCTTTTTTAACCAGGGCAATCGGGTGTGCCCTTAGTTTGTTCTCTCTCTCAAAGGCCGGCACTTGGCTTGGCAAAGCTCCTGGACCTCGTCACAGTGCCGGGCCGGACGGGACCAGCCCATTCACATGCGATGGCCCTCGAAAGCCACCTGCTATCCGTTCGCCATTCCTGTAAGATTCAGGCGAACTGGATGAATTGCATGAAAGGATAAACGCCCGTGTCTTATAAACTTGATGATCATGCCCTGGACCTTCTGTTTCGCACGGCCCGCACCTATAACCATTGGCGCGATATTCCCGTGCCTGACGAAACCTTGCATTCCATAGCGCGCCTTTTGTTCGTGAAGTCCCCCCAGGCCAAGGCACGCCTGCGGCCCGCCCTGATGGAAGGCAACGTCGAAAAAACCATGACGGCACCGGTCACGGCCATCATCGGGTATGATCCAATGTTCTACGAACACCTTCCACGCACATTTCCGCAAGCCGACGCGCGGTCCTGGTTCGCCGGCAATGCGGCCCTCATTCAGGAAACGGCCTTTCGCAATGGAACGTTGCAAGGGGCCTATCTGATCATGGCGGCCCGGGCCTTTTTTCTCCGAAGACACAGTCCGTTCCAATTTTCTGTGCAATCTGGGGTATGGAGATCCCAGCGGCCTGCATACACGCAATCCGCGGCTATCCTTTACGGAACAGTGCCAGGTTCTGTGACGGTTCCACACTTCAATCTTCGCGAGGGGCCGCGACCCCTCGCATACTCCCTCCCCATCGGTAAAACCCTTTTCCGCGACACAAGCCTGCGCGGAGAAGACGGTCGTTTTGGCGCCAAGGCTTTGATCCGCAACGGATCGAGGATATGGACCACGATCCCGCATTTCGGATCGACCGCGATCACGGCGCAAAGGGATGCGCAAGGCCCTAGCGCTTTTGCGTATCCTGCGAAGGGGTATGTTCCGCCGTTTTTCGTCCGGTCTCTTCCATTTCCAGACGCCGGGCCACGATGGCGCTAACGGGCACAAGGACCAGTCCTTTGCGCTTCGCCTCCGGCACCCATTCTTTCAGCGCGGTCAGGGTGGCATCGCGCGGATGGCCGATGCCAAGGGCATACCCCTGCCGCCGGGCGAGGCTTTCAAGTTTTTGCAGCATGCTCCGCACATGGAAAAGGTTGTTTTCGTTATCCAGAAAGATCTGCCGTTCCGCGAATGGCACGCCGAACCGGCGCGCCAGGGAGGGGCCGACGGTATCGCGGGCGGTGCGGGAATCGAGCCACAGCACCCCGTGCCGTTTCAATTCGGTGATGACGACCGTCATGGCGTGGGAGTCCGTGGTGAAACGGGACCCCATGTGATTGTTGATGCCAACATACCCCGGAAAGCGCCCCAGAATATTGTCGAGCTTGGCCTTCAGGGTGTGGACATCCATATCCGTGCGTAAAACGTCCGGACCCGGGTCGAGGCGGCTGTTTTTGGGTTCCATGGGCACATGGATCATGAGTTCGTGCCCGCGTGCCCGGGCTTCGCGGGTTTGTCGAACCAGGTCATGGGCATAGCTGAGCCAAGCGGTCGTCAAGGGACCTGGCAGGCGTATGGCCCGAGAGGAACGCTGACGGTCGATCCCCAGGTCGTCGATGACGATGGCCACTTGCGGAGATCCATCAAAGGGGGGAACCGGAACCGCATACTGCTGCCAGGGGAGGCTTCCGGAGACCGGGGAGGAGGGGGGGTCCGATGCCGTTTCCTGTGTGGGTTCTTCCTCCGCCACTTCCGCCACCGCGGGGGACACCGGTAAGGTGTGGGGCCTCAGGTAATGGTCGGCGATGCCCTCCTCTCCGTATTCAGGCTCAGGCTCAGGTTCTGGCTCTGGCGCGTCCCTGGCATCCCGTGCCGGAACGGGAAGGGAGGGCGGAGCGGGTGACGCAACGATCGGCACCGGCTGGAAAAATAGCCGCAACGAGGCAACACCGATTCCCACCATCAGCCCGATGCCGAAAAGCGCGCCCCCCACCCCGAGTACCAGGGCCAAGCGGGGCAGACGAATGGGGAATGGAGGCAGGCAGACCGTCAAACGGTTGCGCCCTTTCCGTGATTCGTTGCGCATTACGGTAAGGCAAAAGGACGGTCATGGCGCAGGGAGGGGAGTTTCTCCCGAACCTGGTGCACGCACGCCGGGTCGATCTCGGCCAGAATCACTCCCGGGGCCTCGCCGGCGTCGGCCAGCACTGTTCCCCAGGGATCGATGATCAGCGCATGACCATACGTTTCGCGATGATTGGCGTGAATGCCGGTTTGCGCCGGCGCAAACACGTAGCAGCCATTTTCGATGGCGCGGGCCCGCAGCAGAACATGCCAATGCGCCGCACCGGTTGCACGGGTGAACGCGGCGGGCACCGCCAGAAACGATGCTCCCCCATGCGCCAGGGCGCGGTAAAGCTGTGGAAAGCGCACGTCGTAACAAACCGACAGTCCCAGCCCCCCCCACGGCGTGGCCGCCACCACCGCCCGGCTTCCCGGCAGGAAGGTGGAGGATTCCCGATAGTTCCTGCCATCGCCCAGGTTCGCGTCAAACATGTGGATCTTGTCGTAAAAAGCGGCGATCGTGCCATCGGGACGCACAAGATAACTCCGGTTGGCAACCCTGCCCTCGCTTTCCCGCACCGCCAGGGTGCCGCAGTGCAGCCACAGATGCAACTCCGCCGCCAAGGCACAAAAGGCCTCCAGCGCCACATGGCGGGCCGCCGGCATGGCCTGTGCCAGAACAGTGTCGCGTCCCTCTTCCATCATGGCGACGTTTTCCGGCAGCAGCACCAGTTGGGCACCCCTGTCCCGGGCCACGCGGACCAGTTCGCCCGCGGCTTTCAGGTTGGCTTCCATCGCGTTGCCGCTGTTGAGCTGGATGCAGGCAACGTTCAGTCGTTCCGTCACGAGGCGGTCCCTTTCAAGAGTGGATCAAGCCCGCCCCTGGCCTCAAGGGCATGAAGATCATCACAGCCGCCGACATGGCGCTCATCGATGAAAATCTGCGGCACACTCCGGCGTCCGCCGGCCCGCCGCGTCATGATGTCGCGCACATCCGACTGACTTGCAACATCGATTTCAAGATAGACAACGCCCTTGGCCTTCAACAACTGTTTTGCCTTGTAACAATATGGGCAGGTGGGGGTAGTGTAGATTTCGACCTTGGTCATGAGAATATCCTTTTCCGCCGGGCCGGGGAAGACGGGAACATGCGCAGGAACAGCTATCATATTCCTCTAATATATTCCAGCCCCTGACCGACCTTCGAGAGGGTCTACCGTTTTTCACCCACCGGCACGATCACCCGGGTAAGCGCCAGGACATCGACCGAACGGGCACCGGCGGCAAGAAGGGTGCAGGCACATTCGGTAACGGTTGCGCCGGTCGTCAGAACATCGTCCACCACGACGACGGTCTTGCCCCGGACCGCTTCCGGCCGTGTGACACGAAAAACGCCGCGCACATTGCGCCAGCGCCCCCAGTGGTCGAAATTCCCTTGCGAGGCCGTGGCGCGGGTGCGCTGCAAAAGGTCCACCGCCGCCGGCACGCCGGTCTGCCGTTGGATTTCCAGTGCCAGCAAGGCGGCCTGGTTGTAGCGCCTCATGAACAGGCGCAGCCTGTGCAGCGGCACCGGAACAACCATTCCGCCTCCGCCAACAGCGACTGCCCCGCCCGCGCCAGCCAGCGCCCGAAGGCAGGGGCGGCATCGGTACGGTCGGCATGCTTGAATTTCAGCACCAGGCCCCGGCTGGCATCGTCATAGCGCATGACGGCCCGCGCCCGGTTGAACGGTGGGCGCTTGCGCAGGCAGGAACCACACAGCGCCGCATCACCGCCCGGGTCAAGCTTGAAGGGAAACCCGCACACCGCACACCAGGGCGGAGCCAGGAACTGAATGGTGCTCCAGCACTGGACGCACAAGGCCCCTGGCGCATCCACCAGCGCCCCGCATCCCAGACACTGCGGTGGCAGCAGCAGATCCACGATCCCCCCCCCCCCCCCCCCCCCCCCCCCCCCCCCCCCCCAACGAATCGAGGGGGGCGTTGGGGGAGGCCGAGCCTCCCTCGATTCCTTATCATCGTGTTCAATGGGCATCGGCCCAGGTATGGCCGGAGCCGATGTCCACCACCAGCGGCACGGAAAGGGGGAGGACCCCCTCCATGACCGAACGGATCACGGCGCTTGCGGCGGCTACCTCGGTTTCGGGCATCTCGAACACCAGTTCGTCATGCACTTGCAGCAAAAGCCGCGTCCCCAGGCCGGCCAGGGCCACGGGCAGACCGGTCATGGCGCGTTTGATGATGTCGGCGGCGCCCCCTTGAATGGGGGCATTGATGGCGGCCCGTTCGGCAAAGGCGCGGGTGTTGGCGTTGCGGTCGTTGATGTCGGCGATCATGCACTTGCGCCCTAAAAAGGTGGTGACAAACCCTTGTGCGTGGGCTTGGGCCTTGGTGGCTTCCATGTACCCACGAATTTCGGGATAGCGCGCGAAATAGGCCTCGATGAACGCCCGTGCCTCGCCCTGGGAAATGCCAAGGTGCGCGGCAAGGCCAAAGGGCGACTGGCCGTAAATGATCCCGAAATTGATGGCCTTGGCCCGGCGGCGCAGAAGAGGATCGACGGCCGCCGCCGGCACACCGAACACTTCGCTTGCGGTAACGGCATGAATATCGGCCCCGATGCTGAACGCCTCCTTCAGGCTTTTGATGTCCGCCACGTGGGCGAGCACCCGCAGCTCGATCTGGGAATAATCCGCCGACAGCAGCACATGACCGGGCGGAGCGATGAAGGCGCGGCGGATGCGGCGGCCATCTTCGGTGCGGATCGGAATGTTTTGCAGGTTGGGATCGTTGGAGGACAGTCTCCCGGTCGTGGTCACCGCCTGGGAAAACGAGGTATGCACCCGCCCGGTCTCCGTGTCGCGGCGGGCGAGCAGGGCCTCGGCATAGGTGCTTTTGAGCTTGGCGAGCTGGCGCCACTCCAAAACCCGCGCGGGCAGGTCGTGCCCCTGGGCGGCCAGAGATTCCAGAACCGCCGCATCGGTGCCATACGATCCGCTTTTGGCTGATTTCTTGCCGCCGGGCAGCGCCAGACGCTCGAACAGAATCACTCCAAGCTGTTTCGGGGAGGCGATGTTGAACGATTCCCCTGCAAGACGATGAATATCCTGTCCCAGAACCGCCATGCGGGCAGCGAAATCGTGGGCAAGCCCCCTCAGCGCGCTCTCGTCCACCAGAATACCCGCCCGCTCCATGGCCACAAGGACCGGAATCAGGGGACGGTCCAGGGTCTCGTGCACCGTCATCATGCGTTCCGCCAGCAGACGCTCCCGAAACAAACGATGAAAACGGAGCGTGACATCGGCATCCTCGGCGGCATAGGCGCAGGCCGTGTCGAGGGGAACCTGATCGAAGGTGATGACGGTCTTGCCCGTTCCGCACACGACCTTGTAGGGAATGGTGGTCAGCCCCAGGTGCTTTTCCGCAAGGTCATCCATCCCGTGACCGGCGCCGGAACCATTCAGCACATAGGACAAAACCATGGTGTCATCGACGGGATCGGTGCGGATGGGCCGCCCCAGAACCCGTTGTCCCGCCGTATGAAGAACGTGCATGTCGAATTTAATGTTGTGTCCCACCTTAAGAACGCCGTGGTTTTCCAGGATTTCCCGCCGCAGTCGTTCCAGGGCCTCGGGGATGGGAATCTGCACGCGCCGTTGCGTATCCCGGGCCGCATCCCCGAAATCAAGGGTTCCTTGCGGGGGGCTGTGATCCAGCGGAATATAACAGGCCTCGCCCGGAGTGATCGAGAGTGACACGCCCACCAGACGGGCCTTCAGGCTGTCAAGGGAATCGGTCTCGGTGTCCACGGCCACCACCCCCGCCGCCCGTGCTTTCGCCAGCCACTGGTCAAGAGCGTCCAGGCTTTGCACCAAGCTGTACACCGGGCGGGAACCCGGTGTTCCGGGCGGTGCCGTACCCTCCGGAGCGGGGCGCCGCAGGGAACGACTTTCAAAGCGGGAGAGCAGGCTGTGGAATCCTTGTGCGCGCAGGAAGGCGCAGACACCATCGGGTTCCATGGCCCGGGCCTCCAGGGCGGCCAGCGGCGTTGTCACCGGCACGTCATCCTTCAGCCGCACCAGGGCATGGGACAAACGGGCCATGGCGGCATGGGCCATCAGTGCCTCGCGCCGCTTGGGTTGGGAAATTTCAGCAGCGCGGGAAAGAAGGGTTTCAAGAGTGCCAAAGCGGGTGATCAGTTCGGCGGCGGTCTTGACACCGATCCCCGGCACGCCCGGCACGTTGTCGATGGAATCGCCGGCCAGGGCTTGGACATCGACCACCCGCTCCGGACCGACGCCGAACTTTTCCCGCACCTGTTCCGGCCCGATGGCGCGGTTCTTCAAGGGGTCCCACAGAACGACCCCCGGCCCGACGAGTTGCATCAAATCCTTGTCGGCGGAAAAGATTCTAACCTCCGCCCCTTGTGCCACGGCGGCACGGGTATAGGTTGCGATCAGGTCATCGGCCTCGAATCCTTCCTGCTCCACGACGGCGACGTTGAAGGCGCGCACCGCTTCGCGGATCAGGGGAAACTGCGGCACCAGGGCCTCGGGCGGCGGCGGGCGGTTGGCCTTGTAGTCGGGATAGAGGTCGTTGCGGAAGGTCCGCCGGGCGGCATCGAAGATCACGCCCACATGGTCGGCCCTGGCCTCGTCCAGTAACCGCATCAGCATGGTGGTAAAACCGTACACGGCATTGACCGGCGTTCCGTCGGGACGGCTCAGGGGGGGCAGGGCATGAAAGGCCCGGAACACATACCCCGCCCCGTCGATCAGAATCACCTGACGGGGCGCAATGGTTTTCATGGCATCATCCACGATAGGAAAAGGAACAAGGAATCGAGGGGGGTGTGGGGGAGGGGCCGAGCATCCCCCTCGATTCCTTGTTCCTTTTCCTTCACGAGCAGGAGCACGAGGATTCACGCCCCCGGCTTTCGGGGAGAAGGCAGAACCAGAATCACCCCGATTCCCACGACCACCCCCAAAAAAAGCGTGAACACGGCATGATACCCCACAGCCACCGTCATCAGAATCGTAGTCAGCACCCCCATGACCGGCGCCAGAATGAAACGATAACGAGCCAGGGCGGCAATGCGGTGGTCGGTCTTTCCTTCCAACGGAGACTCAAATCATTTCGGCACGGGCGCGGACGACGGTTTCGGCCGGCTTGCCCACCAGTTCCTGCAAATGATCGAACCGCCACGAAAAC
>WOUV01000199.1 GCA_009773045.1 Rhodospirillaceae bacterium
GGTTCACGCACGGCATCCAACGCATCGTCAAAATCATCCAGGCGTGCCTGCCGCTCCCCCGCCTCTGGAAGGCCATTCTAAACTGATGGATGGCCAGGTAATGAGCATCAAGATCAAAGCCGCCGGATTATTTTTTTCCGTCGCCCTTGTCGTTGTTGCCCTTGTCGTCGCGACGACGACGGTCAGCGTTGTTGAAAGCGTTACGACATCCCGAACATCCTGGACCCTCTTCAACACTGCCTTTGCCAAGCAGGCGGCGTTGAGCACGCTTCAAGGGGCCGCCGGTTATGGCGGGATGATCCACAACTTCAAGAACTACGTCCTGCGCCAGGATGCCCCCCGGATCAAGGCTATCGAGCAAAACATGGCCGACGTGCGGGCGGCGATCGAATCCCTGCGCGCCACGGGCGTGAACGGGGCGGAAGAGGCGGCGCTGACGGACATCGCGCGTGTCGTCGCGGCCTATGCCGATCGTCTGCCCCTTGTCCGTGAAATGGCGGGAAAGGGTGAAGACCCGCGCGCCATCGACAAGGTGATCAAGGTCGATGACGGCCCGGCCTTGAAGGGCATCGCCACGATTACTGCCGAGGTTGCCAAAACCGTGCGGCACAGCAATGACACGCTAGCTGCCACCATGGACCGCATGGAGAGTTTGGCTGGAGTCGTTTTGGTTGTGGTTACGATTGTGTTGTTTGTCTTCGCTCTGATCAATTTGTGGTGGATAGGGGTCCGGCTTATCCGGCCGATGACGGCGATGGTCGAGACCATGGGACGGCTGGCGGGGGGGAATACGGCAATCGATGTGCCGGGGCGGAGCCGTGGCGACGAGATCGGCGCTATGGCCACCGCCGTCACGGTGTTCCGCGATAGCATGATCGAGGCGGACCGGTTGCGGGCTGAACAGGCCTCCGCGCAGGAACAGGCCCAGCGGAAACGGCGTCAGGAAATAGAATCCTTCGCCGACACTCTGGAAGAGAAGGTGTCGGGAAGTATCATGGCTGTTTTCCAGGGGGCCGGAGACATCACGGCCACCGCCGGACGGATGGGCGCGAAGATCGATCAGAGCAGCGGCCGCTCGCTGGAGGCCGCGGAGGCTTCGGAACGGGCCTCGCATGACATCAACACCGTTGCCACCGCGACGGAGGAACTCTCCACATCCATCAAGGAAATTCGCCGGCAAGTGGCGCAATCAGCGGAAATTTCGTCACACGCCGTTACGGCGGCGGAGCAAACCAACGGCAAGGTACGGGGTCTGTCCGAATCGGCGCAGAAGATTGGCGAGGTGGTCCGGCTCATCAATGACATCGCGAGCCAGACCAACCTTCTTGCGCTCTCAATGCCACCATCGAGGCCGCCCGCGCTGGCGATGCCGGTAAGGGCTTCGCGGTCGTTGCCAACGAAGTGAAAAATCTCGCCAGTCAGACCGCCAGGGCAACCGGGGAGATCAGCCAGCATATCAGCGCCGTGCAGGGCGCGACGCGCGAGACGGTGGAAGCCATCCACGGCATCGGCGCCACCATCGCCGCGATTAATCAAATCGCTATATCCGTCACGGTGGCAATGGAAAAACAGGGCGCCTCCACGGAAGAAATTGCCCACAACGTGCGCAACGTCAGCGATAACGCCGGCATGGTAGCGGGAAACATGATATCGGTCACCCAGACGGCCGCCGCGTCCTATGGGGCATCCATCCAGGTCATTTGGTCCGCCAACGATTTGGCCCAGCCGATCAAGATTCTTCAAGGCGAGATCGACGCTTTTCTGACCAAGGTGCGAACCAACTAGGGCGGAAGCCCCCCCCAATGATTCGCCACGTTCTATTGGGCTGGCGGCACGCGGTTCCCGTTGCGGTTTGCTGCTGCCCTTCCACCATGACGGTGCTTTTGAATTCGCGACAGTATTCTCCCGTTCCTTGATTCGTTCCGTCGCGCACGGCGGTAAAGCCACCCCGATGGCCCGATTGCGGATTGTCCCACGAGACCGTCTCGTTCAGGGGCGCGGCATAGGCCCGCTGCTGGGCGCTTTCCATGTACTGGCGGTCGGCGCGGTCGAGCGACTTGCCGATTTCACTGCCGACCAGCCGTTTTCGGGTTATCTTGCAGCCCCTGGCAGCCGGCAAGGGCACCCACAACCAGAGCAAGCATTCCGCGGCGCATCATGCGCCCAGCCTTCGTTTTCGGCAACGGCATCGCAAAAACTCCCTTCGTAAGGTTTTGCAGGATATGTTCGTTTCCTGTATAGACCAATGGCTGAGGGATGTCAAAATACATCCCCGGCCAACAGTTCACGGATGTTCCCCATGCTCGACGCTTCACCGGAAGATCCCATCACCCGTTTCCGTCATTTACTGGAAGAGGCCGAACGGGAGGAAATCAACGATCCCAACGCCATGAGTCTGGCCACCGCCACACCCGACGGTCGTCCCAGCGTGCGAATCGTTCTGTTGAAGGACGTGGATGCACGGGGGTTTGTTTTTTATACCAATCTTGAAAGCCGCAAAGGACAGGAACTGCGCGCCAATGCCCACGCGGCTTTGTGCTTTCACTGGAAAAGCCTGCACCGTCAAGTGCGCGTGGAAGGAAGGGTCCTGCCCGTCAGCACAGAGGGAGCCGACACCTATTTTGCCTCGCGTCCTCGTTTGAGTCAGATCGGCGCCTGGGCTTCGCGGCAGTCACGGCCCTTGCCGGGCTTTCTGGAGCTGGAGCGCCGGGTGGCCGAGGTGGCCGCCCGTCATCTCCTGGGGTCTGTTCCGCGCCCGCCGCACTGGTCCGGGTTCAGAGTATATCGTCGGCGTGGGGAGAATTGGGACACGGAACTCCTCTATCCATAGAGTGACGCTCACAAAGAGTGTCTTGGGCGCCAACCCAAGATGAAACCGGCCTCAACGAAGCAGGAATCCAGCACAACGCACCCTATGGGGAGGTTTGGTTCAATCTGGATGAACGGCGGCAGTGGAGAAGCAGAAAGGAGAAAGGACCATGGAGGTTCGTCAAACCGACCTGGACGGCGTGCGCTTGATCACACCGCCAACGATTTTCGAGGATTTTCGCGGCCAGTACGTCGAAACCTATAACCGTGTCCTCTATCACGAAGCCGGAATCACGGTCGATTTCATCCAAGACGACATTTCCCTGTCCACCCACAAGGTCCTGCGCGGTATCCACGGCGACGACCGAACCTGGAAACTGGTGTCGTGCCTGCACGGCGCGTTCTATCTGGTCGTGGTGAACAACGATCCCCAGTCCCCACACTATCGCCGGTGGACATCGTTCACCCTGTCGGATCGCAACCGGCAACAGGTGCTGATTCCGCCGAAATTCGGCAACGGCCATGTGGTTCTCAGCGAGAGCTGTCTGTTCCACTATAAGCAGAGCACCGCATACGATCGGGCATCGCAGTTCACCATCCTGTGGAATGATCCGGACTACAAATTCTGGTGGCCGATCACGGATCCCATCTTGTCTCAACGGGACCAGGGACGCGCATGAGGTTCGAAGGCAAGAAGGCTCTGGGTGCCCAGGAGGACGTGACGTGGGAAAAAAACGTGCGCTGATCACCGGGGTGACCGGCATGGTCGGGTCCCACATGGTAGATTTTCTTCTTGAATACACCTATTGGGAGATCCGCCACGTGATGGATCGCATCAATGCCCGTTATCGTATCACTCTGATCGACTTCGAGTTACGCGACACCGTGTCGATGTTCCGCCTGATCGAAACGACGCAGCCGGATTATGTTTTCCACCTGGCGGCGCAGAGCTATCCCAAAACCAGTTTCACCGCCCCCCTCGATACGCTCGACACCAACATCATGGGGACGGCGCGTCTGCTGGAGGCGCTGCGGCCCCTGGGGGAGGGGCCAGCGATTCATGTCTGTGCCTCCTCCGAGGTGTTTGGTCGGGTCCCCGCCGAGAAATTGCCCATCGATGAGGAATGTTCCTTCCATCCCGCCTCGCCCTACGCCATCTCCAAAGTCGGCACCGATCTGATCGGGCGCCATTATGCCGAGGCCTACGGTCTGCGGGTCATGACCACGCGCATGTTTACCCACACCGGTCCGCGCCGCGGGGATGTTTTCGCCGAATCGACCTTCGCCAAGCAGATCGCCATGATCGAGGCGGGGCGAATCCCGCCGGTGGTCAAGACCGGCAACCTCAAATCCCTGCGCACGTGGTCCGACGTGCGCGATGCCGTGCGAGCCTATTACTTGTTGGTGACGGTCGATCCGCAGCCGGGCGCCTATTACAACATCGGTGGGGCCTTCTCCTGCACGATCGAGGACATGCTGACGCATCTTTTATCGTTATTCACCCGCCCGGACATCCGGGTTGAAATCGATCCCGACCGGGTGCGCCCCATCGACGCCGATCGGCAAGTGCCCGACACCCGCAAATTCACGGCCCATACCGGCTGGCAGCCGGAAATTCCATTCGAAAAAACCATGGCCGATCTGCTGGAATACTGGCGCCGCCGGATCCAAACCGGTGACGTGTTCCCGACCCGGTAGGCCCGCCATGACGGTCACAGCCATCGTTCTGGCCGGCGGCAAGGGCACCCGCATCGCCGGGCTTTACCCCGACATTCCAAAGCCGCTGATTCCGGCGGCGGGACGGCCGTTTCTGTATTGGGTGACGGAATGGCTGGTGGCCGAGGGCTTGGCCGACATCGTGTATTCCGTCGGCCATTGCGCCGACCAGATTGAGCGCTGGGTGGCGGCGCAGAGCGCCGAACGTGGGGATGCGGTACGATTGCGCACGGTCACCGAATCCTCGCCACTGGGAACCGGCGGCGGGGTGCGCGCGTGTCTCGACCTTTGCGCCGAATGGGTGGTGGTGTCAAATGGCGACTCGCTGTGCCAAGCCTCCTTGGGCCCGGTGTGGCGGCGCATCACCGACGAGGCTCTCGACGGTGCCCTTCTCGCGCGGACGGTTGAGGACACCCACCGCTATGGCTCACTCGATGTGGATGGGAGCGGGCGGTTGTGCGGATTCTTCGAGAAGCGACCGGGCGCCGGACTGATCAACGTCGGGGTTGCTGTGTTCCGCCGTGCTCTGCTGGAACCGTTCCCGATCGGTGTGCCGCTCAGCATGGAGAGCGAGGTCATTCCGGCGCTGATCGGGCGTGGGGCAAATCTTGGGGTTGTCGTCGGCAAGGGCGCTTTCCTTGATATCGGTACGCCTCAGTCGGTAGGGCTGGCGGAGGGGTTCATCCGCACCCTGTTTCCAGAGGCCCGTTTGCGGTAACGGTTCCTCCGGGCGGATGCGGGCGCTGAGCAGAACCGCCCCCTCTTCATCGATTCGAAAGGGCACCGCGATAAGGGTGTTGAGGGCCTGGCGCACGGAGGTCAGCGCCTCTTCGGGGACATAGAAGACCATGAAGCCGGCGCCCGCGCCAGCGCCCAGCAGCTTACCGCCCAGCGCGCCGTATAATAGATGTCGTCGATGGTCGAGGTGCTGATGCTGGGGGTCAGCTCACGCTTTAATCGCCAGGTCTCGTGCAGTAGGCGGCCAAAATCATCAAGATCGCCGTGGCGCAGGATGTCTGCCGCCTGGAACACCATTTCGTGCATGGCCCGCAGGCGATCATTCTTGGCTTCGATGTTCTCGACCATCTTTCGAGCCACGTTCGAAGAAAGCCGGCTGGTTCCCGTATAGAACAGCATCAGCCGATTTTCCAGCGCCGTCTTGCGCTTGCGAGAAAGGCCCAGCGGTTCGACGGCGATGGATCCGTCGGTATTGAAGCGGATGAGATTCAGCCCGCCATGGGCGGCGGCCATCTGATCCTGGGAACCGACCACGTCTCCCAGATGCTTCTGCTCCAGTTCGATGGCGGCCAGGGCCAGGTCGTGGGGGCTGAGGGTCTCGCCGCGCATCGCCCTTAAGACGAGAATCACCCCAACGGCGAAGGACGAACTGGAGCCGATACCGGTCCGAGCCGGCAGATCGCCCTGGTGGTGGATCTCTACGCCTTTTGCATCGTCAAAGCCGTTCACTTGCAGAGCGACGCGAACCGCCGGATGCAGGATTTCTGCAATGGATTGGACGATTTCAATGTGCGACCAGACGATGCGATGGGTGTTTGGAAAATATGGTGGAAGATATCTGCACGTAATATAGCAATACTGCCTGATGGCGGATGAAAGCACGGCGCCACCGTTTTTCGTGTACCATGCTGGGTAATCCGTTCCGCCGCCAAAAAAGGAAACGCGAAACGGTGTTCTTGAGACAAAAAAAGACACGCTGCATCTCCCACCGTCAATCACCCTTTGGTGCTACCCTGAACCTCAGGCCACGGTATGATACCGCATATGACTATGCGATACAAGTGTAACCATGACCAAAGCAGCCGATACGCAAGCATACAGATTATTATACCGCGTTCATACTTCTGCCGGGCGTCTTCGGTGGGATGAATGCAATCCTGTCCATGACGGAATCGCGGGAGTGTGGAGGACGCCGCGCGGCCTCCGCATTGTGGTTATGATGGGTCGCGATCAACGCCCGGAGGTGTTCCGCGCCTTTTGATCAAAACGAACTGTGGGAGAGACGAGGACTCCCCCACGGGGCAGTGTTGTCCGGGATCCGGATCCGATCTACTGTTCCGGAAAGAACAGCACCCTTTCCAGATTTCCTATGATGTTTTCATCGCTGTAGTGCTGTTTAGCGAATTCGAACCCGCGACGACGAATATCCTCCGCCTCCTCGGGATTCGTTTCCAGGAACCTGAAAATGGCCCGCAAATCGGAAAACGTGGAGAACTCTATATAGTGCTCGCCCGCGATGAAATAATAATCCATGTCATCGCTGGCCTCCTGCACCAACAAACTTCCGGCGTTAAGAACTTCATAGGACCGGCCGACGGCCATGGACACCATGTCCGGGCGCATGCTGAAGCTGACGATGCAGCCCACCCTGGCCATGTCCTTCATATAGACCGCAAAACTTTCTTGCGGCGACAGACCATCTGCCCTGTGCGAGGACAGGACAGTTGCCATTCGATCGGCAGACCGTATCCGAGACTGGCGGCCATCCAGAACGCACGATGCCAGTTGTAGCCCTTGATGCCGCCACGGAACAGCATGCGCGGCGCAATCGGCGTGGAGGGTTCCAGCACTATCCCAAATTTTGGAAAGGGAGCAAGAATGACCTTGTTCCGAAGGCTGGGGTGACGCCACAGCGGCAGGTGCGGAAAGCAGGGTGTCCACACTGCGTCAACGGCAGCGAGGACATCGACTAGCAACGATTCCGTAAGCATCCACGGATCCGTGATCATGGCGTTGCGATCGCGCAGCACAGGATCCCTATCTATAAAGTGGTCATCAAACAACAGAAGATCAGCCTGTTCGTGTTCACACAAGGCCACGATTTCGCGATACTTGGATTCGAAATCGTTGCAGGCCATCGGATAGTGTACCGCATGCCAACCGTAGCTCTGCATCGCAAAGACCAGGCAGGCGTTCACTTCGAGGATGCGGGAGTCAGGCTTTTGGGGAAAAAACGCGTTGCGTATGGCGACCACCCCTCGATGGGGTCGGCGGGCCGATCCCGGAGCGGGCGGATGAACATCGATGATCCGGGCGCGCATCTGCCGGAGGTCGATCGGTGTCGGTTCGACATCCAGGTCGAAGACCGCCCGCATCCTGGGGGTACCGGCCTGAAGGATTTTCAGAACCCTTATAACGCGAGGAGAGTCCTCCCCCCACATGATGGTGAGCAAGTTGGCTATCGTCCATTTCATGACATCGGTGTAGAAAGAGTCTCTTTCGGAGGGGGGGAGAGCATCAACCGCCTGTCCCAGCCCTTTGATCCCGTTGGCCTCGTTTTCCAGGTTGTCGAATAACAGACCACCAGCAGCTTGAACAAGCTGTATCAGCGCGATTTCTCGCGCTTTGCCACGGACGGACATGGAAAGAAGATAGGCCGCCGAAAAATGGCGCTCGCGCAAGAGGCGTTGAAGGCAGGGTAAAAGTTCGTGTATGGTGGGTTTGTTTTCATTGAAATAATTCATAAGGCCTGTCATATCGCCTGTGCTGTCAAAGGCGATGACCGTATCACTAAACTTATCCATCCTTGATTTCCCTGAAAGAGTCCGTTAGTCCCCTGACCATCTATCAGTTTAGCGCAATGGGTTGTTGACGGCAGGAATCTGCGTGTGATTCAAGGGGTCTAGCTTTGATGGAAGGGGGACTCAAATC
>WOUV01000200.1 GCA_009773045.1 Rhodospirillaceae bacterium
GTTTCCGCCAGGGCGAGAGACAGGAACCGGTCCCCGGTCACCATCTTCAACAGGGCAAGGTCGTGCTCTGGCACGGTTTTCACGATCTCTGCCGGATAGCGGACAATTCCCTTCGCCGTCCGCACCTGCGCCTCGAGGTTTTTCAGCGCGCTCACGGCATGGAGAGCCGTCAAGACATGACCGCTTGTGCCCACGATGGCCCCGGACCCTGCCAGCGTTGCGCTCCCCCGGGCGCCAAGGCCCACAACGGTCGCGGGAACGGTTGCCAGAAGGGGGGAAACCTCTCCTCCACCCACGGCGACGGGACGAAACAAGGCGCCGCTGACCGCAAGGCTTTCCGGCAGAAAATCGTCCCTTTCGTCAAAGTCCAGAAGGGAAAAGGCCCACCCGAACGTTGCCACCACCAGCACGGCCAGCCCCATCGCCACCGGGGACCAGGGACGGGTACAGAAGGCCACCGGGGAATCGTCACCGTCGTGCATCGCGCCTCGCATTCTTTCCGCCCTTCTCCTAGCCCGCCCGGATCAGGATGTAAAGGGTGGACAGCGCCAGGAATACGGCCATGAGCGGCGCCCCCCCAGCGCCAGTACCCCCGAAAGGTGAGACCCGTACCGTCCCTGGCGTGCCCAGCCAGAAAGCGTTCGAGCTGGGTTGCGGTCACGGCGCCGGCGGTGGCCCCGGGGTCAGCGCCGCCGACGAACCGGCCAGCACGCCAAGGGCAGCGCCCACCAGACGATGGGGTCTTCCCCGGGCAGCGCCCCGCCGCCAACCGGCGCCAGCAGGGCCGTGGCCGGCCCGGCGTTGAGAAAGATCGTCACCACCGCCGCCAGCCCCATCAGCGCCGTCAAGCGCCCCACCACCGATCCGCCGGCGAGCGATTCGATGATCCCAAGAAGATTCTCCCCGAATCCGGCCGCCACCAGTCCCCCCACCATGACGAACAGGGCGGTGAAAAACAGGATGTCATTCAAGCCCACCGCCTCTGCCATGTTCGCATTCTTGAAGGCGCCCGTCCCCAGGGCGGCCACTCCCACGACCAGGGCCACCCATCCGGGCCGCAGGTGCACCGCATCGGCCAGAAAAAATCCCGCAAGCGCCATGACCAAAAGCCACGCGCCCACGGCAGCCACCCGGTCATCACGGGCATCGCGACGGTCAGGCTCTCGTGTCCGGAACTCTGGCATCGGGACCGCGCACTCCGGCCAGCGGCGATGGAAATACACCAGCGTGGCCGCCAGCAGCACAAGGCACGGCGCCATCATGCCGCCGATGAAATCCCAAAAGCCAAGACCGCCGGCAGAAGCAATGATCATGTTCGGGAAATCCCCGATCATGGTGGAGGCGCCCCCGAGATTGGAGGCGATGATCTCGGCCACCGCAAGCGGCACCGGAGTTATTCCGGCCCGCTGGCAGGCCCGTAAAGTGACAGGAAGAACAATGATGATCGCCGCAAGATTGTTGATCGCCAGCGAAATGCCGTAGGTCGCGAGAACGGATAAGACTAAAATCCAATGGGTGTTGCCGGGGGTGGCCCCTGTCATCCATTGGGCCAGACGCGCCGACAGGCCGCCACGATACAGCAGGTTCGAAACCATCGACATGCCGAAAATCAGCGCAAGGGTTTCGAAATAGATGGCATCAACGGCCCCCGCCAGTGAATAGAACCCGGCCCCCGTGCCATAGACCACGATGGCCCCCGCCCCCAGGGCCACCGCCCATAAACGCGGCACGGCTTCGCGGTATAACGCGCCGAACACACCGGCAAAGATGGCAAGGGTCATCAGAATCGGCACGTCTCGATTCCTATTCCAACGGCAGCGACAAAAGACCATCGGCCAGTTTAGGCTCGAACCAGGTGGACTTCGGGGGCATGACCCGGCCTGCTTCGGTCACGGCCATCAGTTCGTCCATGCTGGGAGGATACATCGCAAAAGCCGCAGATGCGCCGCCGTCCACCCGTTCCGCCAGCGCCGCCAGGCCGCGGGCACCCCCCATGAAGTCGATGCGTCGGTCCTGGCGCAGGTCGGTGATGCCCAGCACGGGCGCCAGCAGCCGATCGGTCAACAGGGAAACATCCAGCCCCGCCACCGGGTCCGCCGGCGGTGCGGCACGCCATGCCAGGTGATACCACTGTCCGGGCAGATACATCCCCATGATGCCGCGGGCCACAGGTTTGACGGGACAGGGCGAAGCCGTGACCGCGCACATCCCGGCCACTTTTGCCAGAAACGTTTCCCGATCCAAACCATTCAGGGTGCTGACAATCCGGTTGTAGTCGAGAATCACCATCTCATCGGCGGGAAAAGAGACAAGCAGGAAAGAATGGTCCCTCTCCTCGCCCCGCCGCGCCGGGTTGGCGGCCCGCCGGGCCGCCGCCACACGCGAGGCCGCCGCCGAGCGGTGATGCCCATCGGCGATGAACAGCGCCGGCATAGCCGCGAACGCCGCCGCAAGCATGGCGCCGTCGTTTTCATCCGCCACCTGCCACACCCCGTGCGTCACGCCATCATCGGCGGTCACGGTGAACAGGGGGGACGTTGCGGTCACCCGCCGGGTCACGGCAGCGACCATCGGGTTTGGACGATAGGCGGCCAGCACCGGCCCGGTGTGGGCGTTCACCGCCTCGATCTGCCGCACGCGGTCGTCTTCTTTTTCGGGACGGGTGAATTCGTGGCGACGGATGCGACCGGCATCATAGGCGGCAACGGAAGCGGCGCCAACGATTCCCGTCTGCACGTGGGCACCCGCCGTCAGGCGGTACACGTAAAAACACGGACGCGTTTCCCGCACCAGCACGCCCTCGGCCACAAGACGGTTCAGATTCTCCGCCGCCTTGGCATAAACGGCGGGAGCATACGGGTCTGTACCGGCGGCCAGGTCGATTTCGGCCTTCGAGATGTGCAGGAAGCTGTGGGGCTTGCCGGCGGCCCGTCGCCACGCTTCGTTGGAATCCAGCACGTCATAAGGCGGGGCCAGCACCGCCGCGGCATGGACCGGCGTCGGGCGCAAAGCGGCAAAAGGTCGCAGCACGGGAAGATTCTCGGTCACGGAAAACACTCCGCTTGAAAACAGTTCACACCTTTGGGCGCAAGTGTTGACTTGCGTTTTGTCGTTCTGGTACACGCGCAAAGGCGGCCGGTGCACGCGCTAGGGCGGGCAGAACCTCTGCGACCGTTTCGACCATGGCATAAAGACCGTGGGCACCGGAAGGGGCAAATCCCTCGCCGACGATGGTTTCGACAAGGAGACGCCAGGCTTTGAAATGCCCGGCCACGTTGACGAGCAGGACAGGTTTCGATAAAAGCCCAAGCTGCTTGCGGGTTAAAATCTCGAACGCCTCGTCCATGGTGCCAAAACCGCCCGGCAGAACGCAAAAGGCTTCTCGGCACGATCACCCGTTCCGTCAGGTCCAGGGAGGCCACCTGCGGACTCATCAGACACCCAGGAATGATGCCAACCACCCGCCCGCCCCGTTCAAGGGCGGCCCTGGCGAGGAATCCCATCATCCCGGTATGGCCGCCGCCATAAATCAGTTCGATTCCGGCATCGGCCAGCGCCTGCCCCAAAGCGGCGGCGGCGCCCCGATGACGCGGGTCCTGCCCATCGGCATGGCCACAGAACACGCAAAGGGAGTGCACCGGGGGCATTCAGGCGCTTTCGATTCGCGGCAGGATTTCATGGCGCGCGCGATCGACGTCGGCCGGAAAGTCGATCTCGATCCAGGGCAGGCCGGTGATGTCCTCCACCCCGAACGCCTCCGGCCGGGCCAGCGCCTCGGCCCGGATCGCCTCCTCGTAAGGATCCTCCAGCCGTCCCGCGGCGACGAACGCCTCCAGCCGGTCGGCAAGCCCTGCCGCCCCTTCCGGAGACAGGCGCAAAAAACCGGGCCACTCCCCTACGACATCATGAACCACACCCGCGTTCACTCCCTTGCGGAATTCGACCGGATGGCCGTCGCGCAGGCACAACCGCACCGGCTCATCGGTCCCCTCGAAGGCACGGTCCAGCAGAAAACAGTTCGGGTGCGGCGTATCGACCAGGCGTTGAATGAGTGCGGGATGATACAGCACATCGGCATCCATGAACAGAATGTCGGCCCCGCTGCGAAGCACATCCCGCACCGTCCACAGCGACAGAAGGCTGCCGCGACGAAAGCGCGGATTGTAGCGCAAGGAGACATACGCCAAGGCGTCGAGACGCTCCACCTCCCGCCCCAGGTCCTCGGGATGATACCCCACCACCAGCGTCAGGTCCACAACGCTCAGCGCGTGCAGGGTTTCCACGTGCCGCTGCAACAAGGAACGTCCGCCGAAAATCAGCAGCGCCTTGTGCGGGTGGAGGTCATCGTCGCCATAAAGCCGGCGGCCCAGACCCGCCGCCATCATGATGGCCCGCAGGGGCGCGGGGGAGAGTGTGTTGCGCATGATGTGTCTGCTATGCTTCCGCCTGATCGATCATCCGGCCTTCGAGATCGAAGGCAACAGCCGTCAACACACCGCCAAATCCGCAGCCGGTGTCAAGGGAAACCGTGTGCCGGCTAACCATCAGGCCCTTTTCCGTCCGACTGAAGCCGCGCACAACGCGGCGGAACCCCGCGAAAGGCTCGGCAATCCGGGCAAAGCCGCCGCCGTTCCACCAGAAATTATCGCCTTGCGCGGTCAACGGACGACCAGGATCGACCCCCGCCGCCACGAACAGCAAGGCAAGATCATCGGTATAGGCGGCATGGCGCAGGGTGTTCATGAGCTGCGCATGACCATCAGAGGCATTCAGGGCTGCGCGCAGAGACCCCGTCCAGCGCGATACAGACACCGCCCCTTCGGCCGTTGCCGCCAACCCTTCTTCCGGATTGCCCCCATAGGCCGTAATGGTAGAGCCAAGGCCTTGGGCCAACATCCATTGCAGCACGCCTTGCGGGCTGGGCGCCAGATGGAGCTGCAACACCTTGCGCCACATTTCTTCCTGCCCCCCGCGCAGGAACACGATATCGCCGCAATTCACATCGGGCTTGGCCAGGAGCGAACGCCGGAAAAGAAGAATCTCCTCGACCGTTGCCCGCACATCCGCGCCGCATCCCAGGATATTGCCAAGATAAACCAGCTTGTCACCGGCCCGGAAACGCGGTCCGATCTGGCGGTGCAGGCCGGCCAAACGCCGCGCCTCGCCGTGAATCGCGCCAATGGCCCACAGCCGCCCCCCCGCGCGCAATGTGGCAAAGATATTACTGTTCCCCGACATGACCGACAGGCTGCCCCACGCCCTCCCCCCCAGACAACCGGGCGAACCCGACTGCCCTGATTTGTTCTTTCCTTCAAGCAAACACCGGACCTTCAGGCACCAGGAGGTTTTCAAGCACCAAGCGGGCTGCTCCGCGGCACCTGGCCTGGCGAAGCTGGCTCGTCCCTGGGGCCTTAACGGCCCTTTTCCAACCCCTGTTCAGCCCCAGGCACAGGCATGTCTTCCTTCACCCGATGCTCTGCCCCTTCCGTTTCGACGGTTCGGTTTTACGCTGCGGCCAGCAGTTGTTCCAGCTTTTGGGTGGCCTCCGCCGTGTCGATCTGTTCCACTGCGGCCAGCTCGCACGCAAGCCGTTCCAGCGCCTGTTCATAGATCTGTCGTTCGCTGTAGGACTGTTCAGGCTGGCTTGCGTTGCGATGCAGGTCGCGCACGACCTCTGCGATCGAGACGGGATCCCCCGAATTGATTTTGGCTTCATATTCCTGGGCGCGGCGGCTCCACATCGTGCGTTTCACGCGGGCCCGGCCCCGCAAAGTCGAGAGCGCCGTTTCCATCAATTTTTTATTGGCCAGCCGCCGCAGTCCGGAATTGCGCACCTTGCTGACCGGCACGCGGAGAGTCATTCGGTCGCGTTCAAAACGAATCACGAAAAGCTCGATCTCGGTTCCCCCGATGGCTTGTGTTTCAACCGAGACCACCTGTCCGACGCCATGGGTGGGATAGACAACGAAATCACCCGTGATGAATGCCATTTCCTTTGACATGATTCCTTCTCATGCTCAGCGCCCGCGTGGTGATGGTACCACCGAGACGTGTACAGTCCATTCATCCAGACTGCGCCAAATCTCCCCATGGGGTGCTTTGTGCTGGATTCCCGCTTCGTTGAAGCTGGTTTCGTTCCGGTCTCGCGACCAGAGCCAGAGCCTTTCTCTCCACAGGCTGACACCGTGGAGTCCTGTTCTTTAGGTTAACGGTCCTGTTCTTCAGGGTGATCGCGGCATTCATGTCGCGGTCGTGCCGCATTCGGGGCATGGCCGTGCGCTCCGGGATCCCCGTACCGTCACGCTCCCAGCCCCGCAAGGGGGAGATCGACACACCCAAGGCTTCTGAAACCTCACCTATGGCCGCATATCTTTTCATGTTGAACAGTATGATGGACAGATTTCAAGTGAACTGTTCTACCCCCTCTCCCCGCTGCCCGTGCGAACCCTGAAAAACGGGAAAGCGCAAGACGCCCCCCCCTCCGAGTGATACGGACCCTCGATCACCCAACTTCTCTGATAAAGAAGATCCGCCGATTCACTGCGGCGGACCTGATTGGTATATCACAATGGTGACGTTAAGAACATCGAAAAAGCGCAGTACCACTTCGGTGGTACGATCATGTTCCCTTGCCGGTTCCTTTGCCGGGATTGAGGCTCAGAAGACTTTCCTTGCCGGACTTGCCTTTCCATGTT
>WOUV01000201.1 GCA_009773045.1 Rhodospirillaceae bacterium
CATGTATAGAAACTCTGCATTGGGAAACGGCTGTGTCCGAAAACGTAAACAACACACCTGATATGTCCCTGAATGACGGATTCCAGAGCTGAAACGGCGCCACGAATGTCTGGTTATAATCTTGAACGGTTGAACTTTCTGATCGTTGACGACAACAAGCACATGCGGGCGTTGGTGAAAACTATCCTGCATGCGCTGGGGTCAAAGAACGTGACCGAAGCGGCCGATGGTGCCGACGCCTTCAAGGAACTGCGGGTGTTCCCGGCCGATATCATCATCTGCGATTGGAACATGTCACCGCTCGATGGCATGGATTTCGTGCGTCTGGTGCGGACCGGCAAGGACAGCCCCAATCCTTTCGTGCCGCTCATCATGCTGACCGGTCATACGGAACTGAGCCGGGTCATGGAGGCTCGGGATGCCGGCGTGCATGAATTTCTGGCCAAGCCCATTTCAGCCAAGGGATTGTATTCGCGCATCCGTTCGATCATCGAGCACCCACGGCCTTTCGTGCGCACATCGACCTATTTTGGTCCCGACCGCCGCCGCCGGCAGATCGAATGGAAGGGCAAGGAACGGCGGCGGGCCGTCACGCAGGACAAAATGGGCCAGATCAACCAGATCGCCAAGGAGCATCAGGGGGAAGCCCTGAGCCAGGCGGAAGTGGAAGCCCTGTTGAACGGCTGAGACCAAGACAGCGCAAAACACTTTTGCGAGGAAAAAACCTCTCTTATGCACCCCGCTTCCCAAGAGGGGCGATTTCCTTGCAACCGGAAGAAAGGATAAAGACACGTGGCAGACGATCCCCCCGAAAAGGTGGAAATCATCATTCCGCCCAATAAACTGAAAAACAAGGTCTCTTATACGGATCCAGGGGTCGATCTCAAAGCCCTGGAAAAGGCGGAACAGATCATTGCCAACCTTCAGGGCGACTATCTGGAATGGGTCGAAGACGACCTTGCCAACCTTCAGGCCATGTATGAGCGGGCCGTGACCGATGCACCCAACCGGCATCAGCATCTGACGGAGGTCTTTCAGATCGCCCACGATATCAAGGGGCAGGGCGGCAGTTTCGGGTATCACTTGATCACCAGCATTGCCAATGATCTGTGCCGGTTGATCGAACGAACCACCGAACCCTGCGAGGAACACATGGCGGTGATCAAGCTTTTGATCGACGCCATGCGGGTGGTCATCAACAAACGCCTAGAGGGCGACGGCGGTGCCGTCGGGGTGGAAATGGTCAAGGGATTGCGGGCGGTGGTGCAGCGCATTCTACCCCAGATCGGGACTTTTTGAAGATCCATGCCCTGTCATGGTTTCGACAGCCCCCTGGGACCTTTGAGGGTGACAGAGGAAGGGGGTGCGATCATTGCCCTGAACTGGGGAATGCCTTCGGCGGGCACGCCGACGCTGATGAAAACGCCGCCAACGCCGCTGTTGCAACGGGCCGAACAGCAGGTGCTTGCCTATTGCCAGGGCGCACGACAGGTGTTTGACCTGCCGCTGGCACCGGGGGGAACCGCGTTTCAACAACGGGTGTGGGCCGCCTTATGCGCCATTCCGTTTGGAGTTCTGTGTTCCTATGGCGCCCTCGCCACCGCCCTTGCAACGGCACCACGCGCCATCGGCGGAGCGTGTGCGCGCAATCCGATTCCAATCCTGATTCCCTGTCACCGGGTCATCGCCACCGGTGGTCGTCTGGGCGGATACTCGGGTCATCAGGGACTTGAAACCAAACGCCGTCTGCTGGCCCTGGAAGGGGTGGCCCTGGAAGGGGACAGTTGTGGGGGTGAGTCCTTGCGCCCGTTCTGATTTCCGGACAAGGGATCACGCATGAGGAGCATGGGGAGGGACTTGTTCTTCCCGAGGGTGTTTTTCCTCCTTTCCCGCGGCGAGCCAGAGCACACCGCCCGGCACAGCGCCGGCCATGGTCACCAGGCCGAACAGAATCGACAAGGCCAGCGCGTTTTCCGCGCTGACGCCGATAAAGCCGAAGGCCGTGATCATGGCCTGTTCGCGCACGCCCCAGCCGGCGATGGAAATGGGCAAGGTCAGAAGCAGAATCACCGGCGGAACCAACAGCACGCAGTCCAGGAACGTTGCCTCGAGGACAAGGCCCTGTGCCAGCATGAAGACCACGCCTGCCAGGTTGATATGACCGATGATGGAGTACAGGAGAACCGAAACGGCCGGACGTCCGCGCAAAAACACGGCGCGAGCATCGTGCGCAAGCCGGGCCAGGCTCCGTCTCCCCCACCCGTCGCCGAGCGGCAGCAACCGGTCAAGCCCCAACATCACACCCGTGCCCGCCACCCCCGCCAGGGCAAGCGCCGGGAAAACATAAAGGACGGTGGTATCGTCGATGCGATGGGATAACAGCGGCGCCGTGACCCCCGCCAGCAGCAAAAGCCCCAACACCGTCGCCACACGCTCCAGGATCACCGAATCAATGGCCTCGGCGACGCCAAGGCCGGCCTGGCGCGCTTTCCACATCCGCACCGCGTCGCCCCCCACGGTCCCCGGCAGCACCAGATTGAAGAATATGGCGATATAAACGATCCGGACCACTTGAACCGCGGGCAGTCCCGTTCCCAAAGCCTCCAGCACCTCCCGCCAGCGCAAAGCCCCGATCACCACTTGCCCGATGATCAGAAGCAGCGCCCATGCCAGCGCTCCCGTTTCGATGGTGAGCAGTCGCTGCCATACCATTGCGCCATCGATTTCATGCAATAAATATCCGATCAGTACACCGGACAGGACGAGCTTGCCCCCCCACGGCACCCACCGTCTCAGCATAAGGTTCCCCGCACCAGCCCGCCCCGAACGAACATTCGATAAACACCCGCGGGCCTTGCCGCCCCCCTCTGCCCTTTATTCTCTGCCGGAAAAGCCCCCCCCAGGGTCAAACGTGCAGGCGTTCGATTTCTTCCTTGATCCGCAACTTCTGGCGCTTGAGATCGGTCAACAGTGTGTTGTCGGGCAAAGGCCGGTGGTTTTCATCGGCGATGGCAGCCTCCAGTTCGGCATGCTTGGCACGCAAGGACTCGATGCGCATTTCCACACTCATGATATGACCTCCTTATCGATTCCAGATTCATTCTTTACTATGCCCGCTTTGGTTTGGTTTTGCCAGCGCCTTGAAGACAGCAGACAGGGCCATCGGGCAAAGGAAAGAGTGCCTTTGCCTGAAGGTGAAAAGGAGTTGAAAGGGGCCGCCATGGGGACCCTCGACATGACGAGACCCCGCGAAGCGCGGTTTCGCCACGTCAACGCTTGGCGCCTGAGGGAAAGGATAAGACAGGGCATGCCCGATTGCCCTGAAACAGAAGATCAGGAGACAGTTCATGAAGACACGGGCGCGTCTCGTGGTTGGGATCAGCGGGGCGTCGGGAATCGTTTATGGCCTTCGTCTGCTGACGAAAGCGCGGGA
>WOUV01000202.1 GCA_009773045.1 Rhodospirillaceae bacterium
TGGTTCACGCACGGCATCCAACGCATCGTCAAAATCATCCAGGCGTGCCTGCCGCTCCCCCGCCTCTGGAAGGCCATTCTAAACTGATGGATGGTCAGGCGCTGGAGGCAACGGTCGGGCACATAGAAACCGCGCCCCTGATCATCACCACTTTTGCCGATCTTCTTGCCGATGACCCGCCCCAGATCGATGCGTCCCCTGGCAGCACGTCTTTTTTGGCCGGGGGAGGGGCCGTCCTCGTGGATGGCAGCCTGACGATAACCGGCACCGGGTCTTTAAGCGGCGCCAGGGTCGTGATCGAAAACAGCGTGGAAGGGGATACCCTGGGGTTTACTCCCCAGGGTGGAATAAGCGGGAGCTACAATTCCGCTGCTGGCGTGCTGTCCTTGTCAGGGACGGCGACAGTGGCCCAATATCAGGATGTCCTGCGTTCCGTCACCTTCAACAATAATCTTGGAGATCTTGACCAGTCTTCGAGAAACATAACATTCACCGTTGGTGACAATACGCTTTATTTATCATCTACAGGACATTATTATGAGTTTGTAACAGGCGAGGGAATCACGTGGACCAATGCGACCGCGGAAACCAGCGGACGTTCCCTCTATGGCATGCAGGGCTACCTGGCGACCATCACGTCGGAAGGGGAAAATGCCTTCATGACTTCCAAATTGCAGGGAAATGGCTGGATTGGTGCGCGGGTGGAAAGGCACGAACACGGGTCTCATGAAGGTTCGCAGAAAAAATGGCAGTGGGTAACGGGACCGGAGAATGGATCCACGTTCTCCAAGTTAGAGTATGATAGCCAGGGAGGATATATCGTAGAAACGCCTGGGGAGGCCTACAGCAACTGGGCCGATGGCGAGCCGAATGACAATGGGGGAGACGAAGACTACGCCCATCTTCTTGGGGACGGCAGTTGGAAAGGCCAGTGGAATGACTGGCCTGATGAGGGAGCCCTTGCCTTCGGTGTCGTCGCCCAGGGGTATGTCGTGGAATATGGCGGCATGGCAGGGGAAACCATGGCGGTTCTGTCGGCAGCGAAAACGGTCGCGATGTCCATCCCCGCCAAGCCGATCATCACCGTTGGCGTGGACGATCAGTTCAATGACACGGCATGGGATTCATGGGTGCCCTCCTCTTGCCCCGGGCAGCGCTCAGACGATGACCGGCGCGTGGCTGCAATTAACCCCGGCAACGCAGAGCCGGTTCGGGGGCGCGCTCTATGATACCGCCATCGCCAGCGCCGACCAAATGATCGTGGAGTTGCGCTATTATATGAATGAAGGATCGGGGGTGGATGGGCTGTCGTTTTTCCTCGTCGATGGAACGACGACGACCTTTTCCCTTGGCGGTCTGGGGGGAGCGCTGGGCTATGGCGCCGATGATTTCCATGATGGTCTCAGCGGCGGATGGCTGGGAATCGGGCTGGATGCCTTTGGCAATTACGATGACAACGAAGAGGAGTTGCCCGGTATCGGTCTGCGCGGATCGACAGACCAGGGAACCCCCTGGATCGCCGGTACGCTGACGCTGGAGATGGACGGCAATTTTATTGATTTCGGGTATCGGCGGGTGCGCGTGACTCTGGGGGACTCGACAAGCAACAGCCTGGTGGTCGAATGGGACGCCGACGACGATGGCGTGTATGATTATACTCCCATCAATATCAGTCTGGATGACTACCCTGACGGGATCAGTTCACGTCCCTCCACATTGAAGTTCGGCTTCGCCGCTTCGACCGGAGCCTTCACCAATATCCACGCCGTTGACTGGATGACCATCACCACCCTTGCCACCACGGGGCCGGCCCTGACCTATGTCGAGGGAAGCGGCGCTGTTGCCGTCAATGACAGCAACGTGTTCGTGAGCGCCCCGGGGAGTCAGCTTCTGACCGGTGCCACCGTCACGATCACCGGTTACGTTGCCGGCCAGGACGAACTCCTGTTCACCGACCAGACCGGCATTGCCGGATCGTGGAATGTGCAAACAGGCGTTCTGACTCTCAGCGGCACCACCAGTGCGGCCGATTACCAGGCGGCATTTCAGGCGGTTCAGTTCCGCAACACGAGCAGCGCTCCCAGTACGGATCCTCGCCGCATCTCGTATGAAGTGACTGACGTCTTCGGTCAGAAAAGCGATCCTTTTACGCTGGATCTGACTGTGGAATCCATCAACGAGGATCCAACCGTTTCCGTCTTCTCCTCGCCGCCGGTGGCGACGGTGGGGGAGGGGTACACTTTTTCGGTGGCGGAGGCCTTTACCGATCCCGATGGCGATGCCCTGACCTATACGGCCAGCGATCTGCCGGCGGGGCTTGTTCTGAATGCGACGACCGGGGTCATTGGCGGCACGCCGACCACGGCAGGGAGTATCAGCGTGGTGGTGACGGCCACCGCGACAGCCACGGGATCACGGCCAGCGGTCCCCTGGTTCTGACGGTCAATGGCGTGCCCGTGGTCCTATCCCCTCCCGCGTCATCACCGCCCGTATCGCCGCCCGTATCGCCGCCTTCTCCGTTCCATCCGTTCCAATCGTCTTCACCCGGATCATCAGCTGTGGATGGATCGTCCCTGGTCACGTCTTTCATGGCCCTGCGTGGCGTGGCTTCATCCGATGTCTGGTCGCTGGCAGATGGCCTTGCACCGATGACCGAAGCCAGGGCGGCAACGACGCTTCAGGCGCTCACCCCCACGGCCTTGACCCTGGCGGCGCCGGAGGCCTTTCAGGTCGCGGTGAGAACCAAGCCCCTGGCGGCAGGCGATGACCTTGTGGCGCACACGCTGATCGAGGATGCAGTGATCGGGGGAAATACGCGCCTTCTGGTGCAGATCCCGCCCGATGCCTTCGTTCATACCAGAACCGACGTGACAGTGATGCTGACCGCCGTGCGGATCGATGGCACGGCGCTGCCTGGCTGGCTGATCTTCGATCCGCATACCGGGACTTTCAAAGGCACGCCGCCGTTTGGTTTCAACGGAGTGGTGATGGTCAAGGTCATCGCGCGTGATATCGAGGGGCGCGAAGCGGCGCAGATCTTCAGGGTTGTCGTTGGCGAAAACCAGACCGCCCCGGATAAAACGCCGGATACAACAGGCGAGCCGAAACCACTGCAAATCCCGCTGAACGTTCCGAGCGGCGGCAGGCCGGGCCTGATGGAACAGCTTCGGGCCATGGGCCGGGGGGGAGGGGCGGCTTTTGAGGCAACAGGCGTTCCTTGACCTTGTGCGGAGCCGGACCGCCTGATGTTCGGGGAAGGGGAAGAAAAGGAAGAAGGGTTTTTTGCCGGGTACGGTTCAACATTATGTGGGCTATGGTATGGGATTCTGTGAAGGAGGAAAACCCGGCCATGGTGACACCGAAACTGAGTGACGAAGCGCTTTTG
>WOUV01000203.1 GCA_009773045.1 Rhodospirillaceae bacterium
AAAAACGGTTTCCATTTCATAATCTTGATGTATCCTGACACGATAAACGACAGATCCGGCACGGAAAACGATATCCCTCCGGGAAAAAGGAGGAGATGTCATTCGTGAATCAAAAGCCGCTGTTCAACGGTGGTTTTATTTTTATCGCGCAAAAAGGTGAACAAAAAGACGACGGAGATGAATATGGCCCTCGATCCTCTGTATTGCCCGAAAAGCGGCTGTCAAACGTTTGGTGTGTCTCTGTATAATGCAAGCGTACGAAGCCTTTTGAAAGACAATCGCAGTCATGCCTTTTTTCATGACGACTGGGCCAACGAGCATTGTCAGCGCGTGACGGCCAGAGATGAAAATGAAGCGCGGACCTTGGCGTATGCCCGTTTTCGTCCGGAAGAAGGTTTCGTCATTACGGAAGTTGTTCCTCTTTCTTTTGGTTGAAGTTCTGCATTTTCTTTCATCCCGCTCGCGAAGTCCGCGCCGTGTCATAAAAACGCCGGTGGGCGGAACATTCGCAAGCCGGGGCGGTTTTGATGTCATGTTTTTATCATGTCTGTCCTGACGCTTCTTGTCGATCGCATTGCCCAGATGGTGGGCCCGAACGGTATGATCACGGACCCCGCCGGCATGGGGCCGTATTTGCGCGAGGAACGGGGCCTTTACCAGGGGCGGGCAGCGGCGGTGGTTCGTCCCGCCACCACGGATGAAGTGGCGGCGGTGGTTGTACTGTGTGCCAAGGCCGGGGTGCCGCTGGTGCCACAAGGAGGCAACACCGGTCTTGTGGGGGGCGGCATCCCGTGGGAGCACGGGGGGGAAATCGTGTTGTCCACCCGGCGGCTCAACCGGGTGCGTGCCATCGATCCGCTGAACTATACCATGACGGTGGAGGCCGGGTGCGTTCTGGCCGAGGTTCAGGCCGCCGCCGCCGCCGCCGGCCGCCTGTTCCCTTTGTCGCTTGCCGCGGAGGGAAGCTGTTGCATCGGCGGGACTCTTGCCACCAATGCCGGGGGTCTGAATGTGCTGCACTATGGCACCGCCCGGGATTTGACGCTCGGGCTGGAGGTGGTGCTGCCCGATGGCCGGGTGTGGAATGGGCTGCGTGCTCTGGCCAAGGACAACACGGGCTATGCCTTGAAGCATCTGTTCATCGGTGCGGAAGGCACGCTGGGCATCATCACTGCCGCCGTCCTGAAATTGTTTCCGCAGCCCCATGATGTGCAAACGGCCCTGTGCGCCCTGCCCCGGGTCGAAAATGTTTTGACCCTTCTGTCGCAGGTGCGGGCCGCCAGTGGGGATGCGGTCACGGCGTTCGAACTGATGGCGCGTCCCGGCCTTGCGTTCTGTCTCCGTCACCTGCCCGGTGTGACCGATCCGTTTGCGTGCGCCTGGCCATGGTATGTTCTGATGGATCTATCGACATCGAATCCAGAGGCCGCCCTGCCGGCCGTGTGTGAATCCCTTTTGGAAACGGCACTGACCGAGGGGGTCATCGGTGATGCGGTGATCGCGCGTGGCCACAGGCAGGCCGCGGCGCTGTGGCGGATTCGCGAGGGAATCCCCGAGGCGCAAAAACATGAAGGCGGGAGCATCAAGCACGATATCTCGGTGCCGGTGAGCCGGGTTCCCGAATTCCTGAACCGGGCCACGACGGCGGTGGAAGAGGCCTTGCCAGGGGTACGAGTGTGTGCCTTCGGCCACGTCGGCGATGGCAACATTCATTTCAATCTCAGTCAGCCGCCGGCCATGGCGCGGGAGGCCTTTCTGGCCGAATGGCCGCGTTTGAACCAGGTGGTCCACGATATCGTGAGGACCATGGGCGGCAGTATTTCGGCCGAACACGGCATCGGGCGCCTGAAACGGACGGAGCTGGTTCGGTGCAAGGATCCGGTGGAAATGGATCTGATGCGCCGGATCAAACAGGCGCTCGACCCGCACACTCTCATGAATCCGGGCAAGGTGGTATGATACGCATGTTTTCCCCGCGCTTGCACGTGCGGTGCGTCATCACAGGAGAAAAACCCGCCATGCAGATCACCGCCCCCCCTCCGCAAGCGCCTCCCGCCGCCGACACTCAAGACCTGAACACCTTGATGACCGAAATGGGGCGTCGCGCCCGCAAGGCCGCCGTGATGCTGGCGCAGGTGCCGACGGCGGCCAAGAACGAGGCCCTCAAGGGTGCGGCGCAGGCCTTGCGCACCCGCACCGCCGCCGTAAGCGCCGCCAATGCCCGCGACAGAAGCGCGGCGGAAGGTTTGTCCAAGGCCATGCTGGACCGGCTGCTGCTGGACGAGGCCCGTATCGAGGCCATGGCGAAAGGATTGGAAGACATCGCCACCCTGCCCGATCCGATCGGCACCGTGCTGGCCGAGTGGACTCGTCCCAACGGCCTGCGGATCAGCCGGGTGCGGGTGCCTTTGGGGGTGATCGGCATCATTTACGAGTCGCGGCCCAATGTCACCGCCGATGCGGGGGGCTTGTGCCTGAAATCGGGCAATGCCGCCATTTTGCGGGGGGGATCGGAAAGCTTTCACTCCGCGCGGGCGATCATGGACTGCCTGGCCGAAGGACTGGCCGCCGCTGGACTCCCGTCCGATGCCGTGCAAATGGTGCCCACCACCGATCGGGCCGCGGTGGGGCGGATGCTGACCATGACCGACGCCATCGATGTCATCGTTCCCCGTGGCGGACGATCCTTGATCGAGCGTCTGGTGGCGGAAAGCCGGGTGCCATTGTTCCAACATCTTGAAGGGCTGTGCCATACCTATATCCACGCCGGGGCCGATCGTGCCAAGGCACGGCGCATCGTTCTGAACGCCAAAATGCGGCGGACCGGCATTTGCGGGGCGACCGAAACCTTGCTTGTCGACCGGACGGTGGCGCCGGTGATGCTTGGGCCGGTTCTGGACGATCTGATGGCGGCGGGGTGTGAGATTCGTGGCTGTCCGGAGACTCTTGCCCTTGACCCCCGCGTCCTTCCCGCCACCGAGGCCGACTGGCGGACCGAATATCTCGATGCCCTTTTGTCGGTGAAGGTCGTGGCCGGGTTGGAGGAGGCGATCGCCCATGTCAACACCTATGGCTCGCACCACACCGATGCCATCGTCACCGAAGACACCGCCGCCGCGGAGCGGTTCATGGCCGCGGTCGATTCGGCCATCACCCTGCATAACGCCTCGACCCAGTTCGCCGACGGCGGGGAATTCGGCATGGGGGCCGAGATCGGCATTTCCACGGGCAAGCTGCATGCCAGGGGACCGGTCGGGGTCGAGCAGTTGACGAGTTTCAAGTATAAAGTACGCGGCAACGGCCAGACGCGCCCATAGGGAAAGACGGGAGGAGGGCCATGCCATGACTCCCCCCCCCCAGGAGGGGATATGTGTCGTCACGCACCCGGTGTCACGAACGATGTGACACGGACACGCCGTTGGTGCCCTGTTCAGCGCCCCTGTCCCCTGCCCGGGGGTGGGCGGCGCGGTAAACGGCGTTGATGTGGGTTGCGTCTACAGCGGTATAGCGCTGGGTCGTGGAAAGGGAGGCATGCCCCAGCAGTTCCTGAATGGTCCGCACGTTGCCACCCGCAACCAGCAGATGTGTGGCAAAGCTGTGACGC